>CBJNAS010000205.1:0-5933 GCA_966434565.1 uncultured Phenylobacterium sp. | reverse complement strand
CTGCGCGTTGACATCCTGCCTGAAGAGGTCTCGCTCAAGTATGGCTATGCGGCCGACCAGCGGGTGTGCGCCCGCGTTTCCGGGCGTGGACCGCCGAAGGGGGGCCGGCTAAGGTCGTAAGCCGCCACCGCTGATCGGCAATTCTGTTCGATAGGTTACGGGGCGGAAGGCGAAACTGGACTGGATCTTGGCGATCCCCGGCACCTTCGTCAGCTTCTCTCGCAAGAAAGATTCGAATTCGGCCAGGCTACGGGCCACGACCTTGATCTGGTAGTCCGCCTCGCCGGTCATCAGGTAGCACTCCAGCACTTCAGGCCAGCGCGCGATCGCGCGCTCAAATCGGTCGAGCTCTGAGGCTTCCTGACGCTCGAGCGCCACCCGGACAAAGACCGTGATTTCGAGGCCCATGGCGAGGGGATCGACCAACGCCACGTATCGGGCGATCACGCCGTCCTCTTCGAGGCGCTTCACGCGCCGCAGACACGGGCTCGGCGAGAGCCCCACACGCTCGGCAAGATCATTGTTCGTCAGCCGCCCGTCGCGCTGAAGTTCGACGAGGATCTTGCGGTCGATCGCGTCAAGCGCGTTCACGTCAGTGCGGATTGGCATTTTCTGCGGTTTTATTCGGTAATTGCGAAATCCTACGCCAAGAGCGTTCCATGCGGGAACGCAACTTGTCCAGCATCTAAGCTGACGCGCATCCTAACCGCCGCAAAATCGCCGCGCCGCCGGGACGGGGCTTCCATTGGCGAGCCACGTCAGGATCGCAGCACTCGACCGGCCTTGCCGGAGCTCGCGCAGAGCGCGTTCCTCCGTTGGGCGATCGACCTGGCCACGTCTGGGGGTGGGCGATCTTGGGCTGTTCCTGGGGCCAAGAAGTCGCGGCCGCCCCTGGCGAGGACTTGGCGGCCGATCGCATTTAGCCTTCCGTCGCCGCTTGATTAGCATTTTCTGTGGTGTTCTTCGTATTTTATGGAATCTTGTGCCAATTCGATCCCTCTGAGGGGTCGCCTTCGCAAGCAGCTGCGCCGATACCCGTGGTAAACCGCCGGCAGTTGCGGAGCTCATCATGCCTCTCGATAACCCCGGCCCCGCGCCCGCCCAGTCCCGGGAGACGGTGCAAAATCTTGCCCGTCTTGAAGAGCGGGTTCGCTGGCTCGCGACCTGGACCATTCACAACGCCAACCACCTCCGGGAAAGTCGGGATGGGCTGAAGGTCGGCGGTCACCAGGCCTCCTGCGCCTCGATGGCGGCCATTCTCACCGCGCTCTACTTTCACGCCCTGCGGCCCCAGGATCGCGTGGCGGTGAAGCCTCACGCAAGTCCCGTGTTCCACGCGATCCAGTACCTGATGGGCCGGCAATCGCAGGAACAGCTTGAGCGGTTCCGCGCCTTTGGCGGCGCCCAATCCTACCCGTCGCGCACGAAGGACAAGGACGATGTCGACTTCTCGACGGGGTCCGTCGGCCTGGGCGTGGCCGTCACCGCCTTTGCGGCTCTTGCTCAGGATTACCTGAAGGCGCACGGCTGGCTCGATCCGTCTCGCGAAGGCCGGATGATCGCGACCCTGGGCGACGCCGAACTCGATGAAGGCAATGTCTACGAGTGCCTGATCGAGGCTCACAAGCACGACGTGAAGAACACCTGGTGGATCGTCGACTATAACCGCCAGAGCCTGGACGCCACCACGACCGACCGGATGTTCACCCGGTTCGACGACATCTTCCGGACGTTCGGCTGGCGGGCTCTGACCCTGAAATACGGCAAGGCCCAGCGGGAAGCTTTCACCAGGCCCGGCGGGAAGGACCTGCAAGGCTGGATCGACGCATGCTCCAACGCCGACTACGCCGCCCTGACCTATCAGGGCGGCGCGGCGTGGCGCGCACGGCTGGTCTCCGACATCGGCCGGCGCCGCGGCGTGAAAGAGCTGCTGGATCGTTACGATGACCACCAGCTGCAGGCGCTGATGACCGGCCTGGGCGGGCACTGCATCGAAACCCTCCTGGAGGCCTTCGCGGCCGCCGAGGACGAAACGCCCACCCTGTTCATCGCCTACACGATCAAGGGCTTCGGCCTGCCCTTCCAGGGGCACAAGGACAACCACGCCGGCCTGATGAACCCGGCGCAGATCGCCGCCTTCCGCGAGAGCCTGAAGATCCCCGAAGGGGAAGAATGGTCTCCCTACGCCGGCGTGTCCGAGGACGAGGCTCGATCGCTGCAGGCCTTTGTTGCGCGCGCGCCGTTCGGGCGGCAATCCGACCGCCGCCACGCCGCAGCGACGGTCGAGGTGCCCGCGCGGGGCGCCTTCCCGCAACCTGCCGGCCCCGAGCAGTCCACCCAAGCCGCATTCGGGCGGATCCTGCTGGATCTCGCACGGAGCGGACATCCGCTCGCCGAGCGGATCGTCACCACCTCGCCCGACGTCACGGTCTCCACCAACCTCGGCGGCTTCGTCAATCAGCGCGGTCTGTTCCGCCGTACCGAAGTCTTCGACGTCTTCCAGAGCGCCAAGATCCCCTCTGCGCAAAAATGGAGCGGCGGAGCGGCCGGGCAGCACATCGAGCTCGGGATCGCCGAGCACAACCTCTTTCTCAATCTCGCGGCCCTCGGGATCGCCGACCGCCTATGGGGCGAGCGGCTGCTGCCGATCGGCACGGTCTACGATCCTTTTATCTGCCGCGGCCTCGATGCTCTGAACTACGCCTGTTACCAGGACGCGCGCTTCATGCTCGTGGCCACGCCCTCGGGCCTGACGCTCGGACCGGAAGGCGGCGCGCACCAATCCATCTACACCCCTCTGATTGGCATCGGACAGCCGAAGCTCACCTATTTTGAGCCCGCCTTCGTCGACGAGCTCTCCGAAGCGATGCGTTGGGGCTTCGAGCACATGCAGGCCGCAGAAGGAGGCTCGATCTACCTGCGCCTGACGACCCGGATCATCCCGCAGATCGAGCGGGCCGATGCCAGTTGGCGCGAGCCAGCCCTTAAGGGCGCCTATTGGCTCAGACCGCCTGCGCCTGGCGCCGAAGCGGCCCTGGTCTTCTGCGGTGCGGTCGCCCCGGAGGTCCTGGCCGCCGCCGGCGAGCTCGAGGCCGACATCCCAGGGCTTGGCGTGCTCAACGTCGTCTCTCCCGGCCTTCTTCACCGCGAGTGGATGGCCGCTCGCCGGGAGCGCTGGACGAGCGGACGGCGCGAGGACAGCCACGCCGAGCGCCTGCTGTCTCAGCTTTCGCCCACGGCGGGGCTGGTCAGCGTGATCGATGGCTCGCCCGGCGCCTTGTCGTGGCTGGGCGCCGTTCGCGGTCATCGCGTCAGCGCCCTCGGCCTCGACACTTTCGGCCAGGTCGGCGACCTGCCCGATCTTTATCGCCATTACCGGCTGGACGCAGACGCCATCATCCAGGCGAGCGCGGACCTCTTCGTTCCCTGAGCAGAACACACCATGTCCATCGAAATCCTCATGCCTGCGCTCTCGCCCACCATGGAGAAGGGCACGCTTGCCAGATGGCGGGTCAAGGTCGGCGATCACGTCTCCAGCGGGGACGTCATCGCCGAGCTGGAGACCGACAAGGCCAGCATGGAGGTGGAAGCCGCCGAGGGCGGCGTCATCGATGTCCTGCTATTTACCGAGGGCAGCGAGAACGTCCCCGTCAACACGCCCATCGCTCGGATGCGCGCGGAAGAAGCCGCGACGGCGCGGCAAGCGCTCGCGCCTTCGCCAAGCGTCGATTCAGCGCCGCCGGCTCGCGAGGCGGCGCCCTTGACGTCGGCAATTCCCGTCGGCGCGCAGGCGCCTCAATCGTCCGCCCCGCCGGCCGTGGCCGCAGAGCCGCCAGCCGGCGAACCTGCGGCGGCCCAGAAGGTGATGGCCACCCCGCTTGCTCGCCGGATGGCGGAGCAAGTCGGCCTCGACCTGGCCAGCATCTGCGGCTCAGGTCCGCATGGCCGGATCGTGAAAATCGACATCGATGCGCGCCTCTCGCCCGCGCCGGCGCGGGCGCCGTCCGCAGTTGCAATCCAATCGCCGCCCGAACCGCAGCGCGCCGCCCTCACCCTTGAGGAGCAGGGAATCCCGGCGGGCAGCTACGAGCTTGTTCCCCTCGATGGGATGCGCCGGACCATCGCCCGACGGTTGACTGAGAGCTTCCGCGACGTCCCGCATTTTCCACTCACCGTGGACGTCGAGCTCGACGCCCTGCTTGCGGCGCGTGCGGAGATCAACGCCCTGCTCGAGAACTCGGGGGTGAAAATCAGCATCAACGACATGGTGATCAAGGCCGCCGCGGTTGCGCTGCAGCGCGTTCCGGCGGCGAACGCGTCCTACACGCCAGACGGTATCGCCCTGCATCGTCACGCCGACATCGCTGTCGCCGTATCGCTTGAAGGCGGGCTGATCACGCCCATCGTGCGCGCGGCCGAGACAAAGGGGCTAGGTCAGATCGCCAAGGAAATGAAGGACCTCGCCGGCCGGGCGCGCGCCCGTGGCCTGAAGCCTGAGGAGTACCAGGGCGGCGCCTTCTCGATCTCGAACCTGGGCATGTTCGGGATCCGCTCGTTCGCCTCGATTCTCAACGCGCCACAGGGATGCATCCTTTCGGTCGGCGTGGGCGAGAAGCGGCCTGTGGTCCGCGGCGACCAACTGGAGATCGCCACCGTGATGAGCGTGACGCTGACCTGCGATCACCGCGTCGTGGACGGGGCCATCGGCGCTCTTTGGCTCTCGGCCTTCAAACGTCTTATTGAAAATCCTCTGTTGATGAGCGCCTGACGCCATAGGGGGGTTGCGCGCCGCGCTCGCGACCGCAGCCTTGGAAGACGCTCCCGAATGATCTCGCGTATATTTATGCGGGGATCACTGGGCGGGATAGCGTCCGCGCGCTAAAGAACTGCTCCGCCGCCTCAGGCGACGCGCTGCGCAACATGCGCCGGCGTTATCGAACCTACGGCTCCAGGTAAACGCGCCACTTTCCGACGCCGCATAAGCTTACGCCACCGATATATTCTCACTTCGGTAAATGCCGCCAAAGCCGCGATTGCGGAGGGCGCGAGAGGAGGCCATAGAGCGCCCGTGAACATCTTCCGCTTTTCCTCAGAACTCCAGACGCACCGTCGCTCGGAAGCTGTTGCCCGGCGCCTGCATGGCCGGCGCCTCTGGCGAATATCAGTGGTGATCGCCGTCGCTGCGCTCGGCGGTCTCGCCGCCGCCGGCTACGCGCGGCTCTGCGACCTTATGATGGAGTTGCACGCCCGGCTCTACGCTCTGGCACACTGGCCAACGCTATTGCTCCTCCCATTCGGGTTTGGCCTCGCGGCGTGGCTGACAAAGCGGTTCGCGCCGGAGGCAAGCGGCAGCGGCATTCCGCAGGTGATCGCCGCGGCCGAGCAACGCTGGAGCGGCCGATGGAGCGGTCAGCGGGTTACGCTGAGGACGGCTACAGCGAAGGTGATTCTCTCCGCGCTGGTTCTCGTGTGTGGCGGCTCGATTGGTCGTGAAGGCCCTACGGTGCAGGTCGTTGCGGGCATATTGCGTTCGCTCACGCGAGGGCTGAAGGGCGGCCCTGGCCGACGCGCCATGATCATCGCCGGAGGCGCCGCGGGCGTGGCCGCAGCCTTCAACACCCCAATCGCAGGCGTCGTCTTCGCGGTGGAGGAACTGGCCAAGAGCTTCGAGCGGCGCACCAACACGGTCATCATCCTCGTGGTGGTCGTCGCCGGCTTCACGTCGTGGGCGATCCAGGGTGACTATGCCTATTTCGGCGTCCTGGGCGCCAGTCCGGCCCTAGGCGCGGCCTGGATCGCAGCGCCGGCCGTCGGCGTGCTGGGAGGTCTTTTCGGCGGCCTGTTCTCGCGCATCCTGGGCGATGTCATGGGACCGGGTGGGCAGCCGCTCGCGAGAGCGCGGCGCGCCCGGCCGGTGGCATTTGCGGTCGCCT
>CBJNAS010000204.1:0-5936 GCA_966434565.1 uncultured Phenylobacterium sp. | reverse complement strand
TGAAGGCGGCGTTGATCACCTCGACCTGCGCCGGGTGGATCGCCAGCATGCCGCGGTAGCCGTCGCGGCGCACCTTCTCCGCCCGCGCCCTGAGGCCTTCCAGGTCGCGGAAGTCGCCCTGGATGGTCTCGATCGCCGCCACGCCGGCAGTCGCCGCGCCCAGCAGGCAGAGGCTGCGCGCCAGTTCGTAGATGAAGGAATAGCTGCCGTCGGGATTGCGATTCGAGCTGGCGCCGAGGGAGTCCGCCAGGTCCTCGGCCCCCCAGCTCAGCGCCACCACCCGCGGCGCGCCCTTGTAGTCGCCGGTGTGGAACATGGCCTCCGCGGTCTCGGTGACCAGGACGATCACCTTGGTCGCGCCCAGCTCGATTCCATGCGCCGCCTCCAGCGCGGAGAGATAGTTGTCGAGCCGCTCGACGTCGGCGCGGCCATAGACCTTGGGCAGCATGATCCCGCCCGGCCGGCCCGGCATGACGGCGGCGAGGTCGGCGAGCGTATGCGGGCCGTCCAGCGGATTGACGCGCACCCACAGCCGCTCGCGCCCGGTCTCCCGGGCCGCGAGGAACTCGGCGATCAGCTTGCGCGCGGCGGGCTTCTCCGCCGGCGCGACCGCGTCCTCCAGGTCGAAGACGACGATGTCGGCGGGTCCGGCGGCCGCCTTCTCCATCTTCTTCTGGCTGTCGCCGGGGGCGAAAAGCCAGGACCGCGCGCCGAAGAGCTCACCTTGGTTCGACATCCATCCCTCGCAACTCGCGTCGCGTCCCGCCGCCGTTGTCAGTATGACTTGGGAAGCTCCAGCACCTTTTCGGCAATAAAGTTCAGGATCATGTGCGGGCTGACCGGCGCCGTGCGCGGGATCAGCACTTCGCGCAGCAGACGCTCGACGTGATATTCCTGGGCGTAGCCCATGCCGCCGAGGGTGAGCATCGCCGTGTGGCAGGCTTCGAAGCCGGCCTCCGCGGCCAGGTACTTGCCGGCGTTCGCCTCCACGCCGCAGTCCTCACCCCTGTCGAACAGGGTCGCGGCCTTCATGACCATCAGATTGGCGGCTTCCAGCTGGGCCCAGCACTTGGCCAGCGGATGCTGGATGCCCTGGTTCATGCCGATCGGCCGGTTGAAGACGGCCAGTAGTCCTCGGAGAACCGCGAGCAGTGCTTGAGGATCGCGTCCCGGACGCTCTGCTGGTCGGGGGTTAGCGAGAAGTCCACGATCGCGCCCGCGCTTTTGGGAGAAAAGGCCCCGGCGGCATAGCAGCCCGAGCTCGCCGCAGCAACCGCGCGACGTGCGGATATCGGTCACATGGACGGCAATGTGCATGGCGCCGTCGCGCGAGATCAGATACCAAAGAACGCCCCCGTAAGCGGTGGAGGTGGATCGGCGCGGAGCGCCGTGACGGAGGCGGTGGTCGGCGGCGAGGAGGGCGCCGTCTGACCTCGCTGCACGGGCGCGGCCGAGGCTTGCGCCGCCCGCTGGCCCATCCGACATCCTGTCCATGATCCGGCCGCAGGACCTGCTCTGCCCGAAGCCCGAGGGGCTCTACTGCGCGCCGGGGGATTTCTACATCGACCCGGTGCGGCCGGTGGCCCGCGCGGTGATCACCCACGGCCATTCCGACCACGCCCGGGCTGGCCATGGCGCGGTGCTGGCGACGGCGGCCACGCTCGACATCATGGCCGAGCGCTACGGCCAGGGCTTCGCCGCGGCGACGCAGGCCGCCACCTACGGGGAAGTGACGCCGCGCGGGGACGTCGAGATCGTGCTGGTCCCGGCCGGCCACGTGCTGGGCTCGGCCCAGGTGGTGGTGCGCTGGAAGGGGCTGACCATGGTCGTCTCCGGCGACTTCAAGCGCCGGCCGGACCCCACCTGCCGGGCCTTCACCCCGGTCCCCTGCGACGTCTTCATCTCCGAGGCGACCTTCGGCCTGCCTGTATTCCGACACCCCGCCGACCGCGACGAGATCGCCCGCCTGCTGCGCTCGGTGGGGCAGTTCCCGGAGCGGGCGCACCTGGTCGGCGCCTATGCGCTCGGCAAGGCCCAGCGGGTGATCGCGCTGCTGCGCCAGGCGGGCTGGGACCGGCCGATCTGGGTGCACGGCGCGCTGGAGCGGCTGAATGCGCTCTACGCCCGCCACGGCGTCGACCTCGGCCCGCTGCGGCCGGCCACCATCGCCGCCAAGCAGGACTTCGCGGGCGAGATCGTCATCGCCCCGCCCTCGGCCCTGCAGGACCGCTGGAGCCGCCGATTCCCCGATCCGGTGACGGCCTTCGCTTCCGGCTGGATGCAGATCCGCGCCCGCGCCCGCCAGCGGGGCGTCGAGCTGCCGCTGGTGATCTCCGATCACGCCGACTGGGACGAGCTGACCTCCACCGTCGACGAGCTGCGCCCTGGCGAGCTCTGGATCACCCACGGCCGCGAGGAGGCGCTCGCCCGCTGGGCCGAGCTGCACGGCGTCCCCGCCCGGGCGCTGGCGCTGGTGGGCTACGAGGACGAGCAGGAGGACTGAGATCCCTTCCCCTCGATGGGGAAGGGTTGGGATGGGGTGTCACATCGGATTCCGCCCGCGAACCCGGTTCGGCGCCGACCTTGCACAACTCCGGAGGCCGTGCCCGCACCCCCTATCCCGGCCTTTCTCCCAGCGAGGGGGAAAGGAGATGCGCTACAACCGTCCCATGCGCGCCTTCGCGGACCTGCTCGACCGGCTGTCGCTGACCGCTTCGCGCAACGCCAAGCTCGTCCTCGTCCGCGACTACCTGAGCGCCGCGCCGGACCCTGACCGCGGCTGGGCGCTGGCGGCGCTTACCGGCGAGCTCGCCTTCGCCGCGGCCAAGCCCAACTTCATCCGCAAGGCCGTGGAAGAGCGCATGGACCCGCAGCTCTTCTGGTGGTCCTATGACTATGTCGGCGACCTGGCGGAGACCGTGGCCCTGGTCTGGCCGGCCCGGCCGGGCGCCAATCGCCAGCCGGAACTGTCCGAGGTCGTCGAGGGTCTGCGCCGCGCCTCGCGCGCCGAGGCGCAGACCCTGATCGAGGCCTGGCTCGACGCCATGCGCGAGCCGCGCGAGCGCTGGGCCCTGCTCAAGCTGGTCACCGGCGCGCTGCGCGTGGGGCTCTCCGCGCGCCTCGCCAAGCAGGCCGCGGCCGACCTGGGCGGCGTCGCCGTCGCCGAGGTGGAGGAGCTGTGGCACGCGCTGCGCCCGCCATACGAGGACCTGTTCGCCTGGCTGGAGGGCCGCTCCGAAAAGCCGTCGGCCGAGAATCCCGGCCGCTTCCGCCCGGCCATGCTGGCCCAGGCGCTCGACGAGGCGAGCGACTTCGCCCGGCTCGACCCGGCCGACTACGCCGCCGAGTGGAAGTGGGACGGCATCCGCGTCCAGGCGGTGAACGAGGGCGGGCTGCGGCGTCTCTATACCCGTACCGGCGACGAGATCTCCCGCACCTTCCCCGACGTGCTGGACGCGCTCGGCGAAGAGGGGGTGATCGACGGCGAGCTGCTGGTGATCCGCGACGGCCGGGTGGCGAGCTTCGCCGACCTCCAGCAGCGGCTGAACCGCAAGACGGTCGATACCAAGCTGATCGCCGCCTACCCCGCCGCGATCCGCGCCTACGACCTGCTCGCTGAAGGACGCGAGGACACCCGCGGCCTGCCCTTTGCGCAGCGCCGCCGGCGGCTGGAGGCCTTCGTCGCCCGCCAGCGCTCGGCGCGGATCGACCTGTCGCCGCTGCAGCCCTTCGAGAGCTGGCCAGAGGTCGTAGCGTTGCGCGCTCACCCGCCGCCGGGCGATCCCCAGGCCGCCGAGGGCCTGATGCTGAAGCGCTGGGATTCCGTCTATGAGGCCGGCCGGCCCAAGGGGCCGTGGTTCAAGTGGAAGCGCGATCCGTTCCTGGTCGACGCCGTGCTGATGTACGCCCAACGCGGGCACGGCAAGCGCTCCAGCTTCTATTCCGACTACACCTTCGGCGTCTGGACCGCGGACGAGGGCGGCGCCCGCGTGCTCACGCCCGTCGGCAAGGCCTACTTCGGCTTCACCGACGAGGAGCTCAAGCAGATCGACAAATACGTCCGCGATCACACCGTCGAGCGCTTCGGCCCGGTCCGTGCGGTGCGCGCCGAGCCGCATGCCGGCCTGGTGTTCGAGGTGGCCTTCGATGGCCTGCAGCGCTCCGGCCGGCACAAGTCGGGCGTGGCGATGCGCTTCCCGCGCATCAACCGCATCCGCTGGGACAAGCCCCCCGGCGAGGCCGACGAGCTGGCGCTGCTGGAACGTCTGCTGGCGCAGATCGAGGGCCGCTGAGGGCCGAGGCTGTGTAAAAACTCGCAGTCGATACGGCCTTTCTGAGCCTGAGGCGCTCTCGCCCCTCAGGCCCGCATCGCGGCGATGAGCGGGCCGGTTCCGACGATCTTCATCACCCGCTTCAGATTGTAGGCCAGCACGTGCAGGCTGATCTCGGTCTTCACGTTCTTCAGCCGCTTCATCAGGAAGTGCGTCGAGCCCATCCAGGCTTTGATCGTCCCGAAGGGGTGCTCGACGATCCGGCGTCTAAGCTTCATCGGGCTCTGCAGTG
The DNA here is from genome assembly GCA_966434565.1 of uncultured Phenylobacterium sp. GTDB lineage: Bacteria > Pseudomonadota > Alphaproteobacteria > Caulobacterales > Caulobacteraceae > Phenylobacterium. The sequence goes on along the minus strand of CBJNAS010000204.1, from coordinate 1,373 downwards.
CGAGGTCCATGCGACGCTGCATGGCCTCGATCACCGCTTCATGCTCCCAGCGGTAGATCCGCCGCTCCTTGCCCGTCGTGCACTGAGGCTTCAGCGCGCAGCTCCGGCAGCTCGCCAGGTCCCAGTAGGCGCTCAGGGTGAGGCCGGCCTTTGACGTCGTCATGTGGAAGGGCAGGTGATTGCCCGCTGGGCAGCGGTAGACGTCCTGGTCGGGAAGGTAGGTAAAGTCCTGCTTGCCGAAGCGGCCATCGGCCTTGGCCCCTGAGGTTAGGGGCTTCGGCACACTGGGCGTGACGCCCACGGCCTCGCACGCGAGGATCTCCTCGCCCGAGAAGTAGCCGCGGTCGGCCAGGACCTCGAGGCTGTCCACGCCCATGGCCGCCTTGGCCTTCGTGCTCATGGCAACAAGCTGCTGGCGGTCGCTGCCGGTCATGACCACGTCGTGGGCGACGATCAGGTGGTGCTCGGCCTCGACGACGGACTGGACATTGTAGCCAACGATCCCGCTGCCCCGGCCGCTGGTGGCCATCGAGCGGGCGTCGGGATCGGTCAGCGAGACCTGGCCATCGGGTGACGCTGCCAACTCCGCTTCCATCGCCTTCAGCGCCTGCATCTGGGCGCGCAGCGTGGCGATCTTGTCCTTCAGCTTCCCCGCCCGCGCCTCGGCCGCCGCGCCCTCCTGCCGGTCGGCGGTGTCGAGGTCGGCCAGGTAGCCGGCGATGTGTTCGGCGACCTGCTCCATCCGCTTCTTCAGCTTGGTCGCGGTGAAGTTCTTGTCGCGCGTGTTGACCGCCTTGAACTTGCTGCCGTCCACCGCCGCCAGCGCCTGGGTGAAGAGCCCGATTTGGCGGCACAGCACCACGAAGTGCGCGCACGCCGCCTGGATCGCCGGGCCGTGATCCTTGCGGAAATTGGCGATGGTCTTGTGGTCGGGCGCGAGCTTGCCCGTCAGCCACATCAGCTCGACGTTGCGCTGGGCTTCGCGTTCCAGCCGCCGGCTCGACGGCACGCGGTTCAGGTAGCCGTAGACGTAGAGCTTCAGCAGCGTCGCCGGATGGTACGCCGGCCGGCCCGTCGACGCCGGCGACACCTCGAAGCCCAGGTCCCCAAGATCGAGCTCGTCGACGAAGACCTCGATCACCCGCGCTGGATTGTCTTCGCTGACGTAGTCATCCAGGCAGCTCGGCAAGAGCGTCGGTTGCCGGCGATCCTCACCCTCGACGAAACGGCCCATCCGAAGCCCCCGACATGGCGATGTCAGGAGTCTGAACTGCTTCGCGTTTTTACACAGCCTCGGCCAGTTCCGGCCGCGAAGGAGGGGACCGGCGGCAAATTCGCGTGAACAGAGGCGGTCGGTCGGTCGTTCTTGGCGA
>CBJNAS010000203.1:0-5962 GCA_966434565.1 uncultured Phenylobacterium sp. | reverse complement strand
CGCCCCAGGCGGCCATCGCCGCCACCGGCGCCTCGCGCTTCAAGGTCTTCGCCTTCGCCACCGGCCCGCTGAGCATGGCCCCCTTGGCCGCCCACTCCCTGTTCCGCTTCGAGTGGAACCTCAGGATGGCGACCGTGCTGGGCGTGATCGGCGCGGGCGGGGTGGGGCAGGCGCTCTACGAGGCCCAGCAGCTCTTCTTCTACCGGGAAATGCTGGCCTATGTGCTCGTCACCGCCGTGCTGGTGGCCGGCGTCGACACCGCCAGCGAGGCGCTGCGGCGGCGCTACAAGCTGCTGCAGGCGATCGTCTAGGGTCCCGATTCCGAAGTTCGCAGGCGCCTCGTGGCGGGCTCAACGACGAAAAACACCTGGGCCCCCGCTTTCGCGGGGGTGACCGGCTGAGGCTTGGGAGAGGGCGCCGACGCGCAGCAATCTGAGCCGGACTCCGGCGTTCAGCCGGCGTTCAGCAACCCCGGGGGAGGATGGGCGTTACCGCGGGCGCTGACCGCGCCCGTGGCGGGGATCAGCGCTTGTAGGTCCGCGCGCCATGTCACTTCCGGCTTTTTCCGGCGTCTATGTGTTCGGCGACAGCACGGTCGATCCGGGCAATGACCTGAAGGTCTTCGACGCCCTCGCCCGCTTCCCATTCGTCTCCCTGCCGAACGGTGCGCCCACCGCGGATAAGGGTTACTTCGAGGGCCGGTTCAGCAACGGCTACAACTTCGCCGACCTGATCAGCAACAAGTACCTCGGTCTGGCCACGGAGCCGACCTTCCCCTACGGGATCTCCAAAGACATTCTGGGCGTCTCGTTCAACTTCGGCAGCCGGCCGAGCGGCCATGACCTCAGTTTCGCCTATGGCGGCGCCACGGTCCTCGGCGGCAACGATCCCGCGCCCAAGCTGCACGTCCAGACCCAGATCTACCAGGATTTCGACGTCGACCCGAACGCGCTCTACGTCATCTCGATCGGGGCGAACGACGTGCTCTCGCTCGTGCCGACCGGCGGGACCCCGGTCACGGGGGCGGACGCCGACGCCCGGCTCACCGCGATCGCCTCCGAGCTCACCCAGGAGGTGCAGGGCCTCCTTGCCCGCGGCGTGCGCCACATCGTGGTGGCCGACATCCCCGACGTCGGCGTGACCCCGGCCTACAACGGCGCGGCCGACGAGGCGACGCGGCGAAGCCTGCTCAGCCAGTACGTGCAGACCGTCGACGCGCGTCTGCAGCAGGACCTCGCGGCGATTTCTCTGCCCGCCGGCGCGACCGTGCTGGACTATAGCTTCCAGGGTTACACCGACGCGGCGGTCGCCAACCCCGCGGCCCACGACTTCAGCAATCTCACCCAGGCCCTGACCAGCGTGCAGCCGAGCTCGCCGGACCCCACAGGCGCCGGCTTCCTGTTTTTCGACAAGCTGCATCCGACGGCCCAGGCCCACGCCCAGATCGCCGCCCAGATCCTGGACCAGCTCGCCGGGATCACCACGCCCTGGACCGCGGCGCCGGCCATCGGCGCCCAGGTCGCCGGCGTCGTTCCCGTGCATGACGCGGAGCGCTTCACGATCGCCCTGAACGCCGGCCAGAGCTATGTGATCGACGCCCTGGGCGTGAGCACCGCCTCGGGCTCGCTGGCCGATCCGCTGGTGCGGGTGCTCGACAGCGCCGGGAACGTGGTGGCGCAGGCCGACGACGGCGGGATCGGGCTCGACTCCCATCTGCAGTTCACGGCCGCGGCGACCGGCGACTACAGCCTGCAGGTTCGCGGCGTCGGCCTCACCGCCGGGAGCTTCCGGCTGCAGGCGGAGGACGGGAGCGGGCAGAACCTGCTGCTGAACGGCGACCTGCGCGGCTCGAACGTCTTCGTCCAGGGCGGCGCAGCCAATGACACCATCGCGGCGCTCGCCGGATCGAACACTTTGTTCGGAGGCGCCGGAGCGGACTCCTTGATCGGCGGGACGGGCTTCGACCGCATCAACGGCAACCTCGGCGACGATGTGATCCTCGGCCGCTCGGGCGCCGGCGACTGGCTCCTGGGCGGGCAGGGGAACGACTGGATCGACGCCAGCGCCTCGACGGGCCACGATATCGTCAACGGCAATCTCGGCAACGACCTGATCATCGGCGGCTCGGGCGGGGAGACCCTGCGCGGGGGACAAGGGGACGACCTGATTGCGGGCGGCGCGGGCGCCGACTGGATCTCCGGCGACCTCGGCCACAACACGCTCACCGGCGGCGGCGGGGCCGACACCTTCCACGGCGGCGCCGGGATCGATCGCGTCACCGACTTCGCCACGGGGCAGGGCGACCGCATCCAGCTGGACGGGGGCGTCACCTATGCCGTCAGCCAGATGGGCGCCGACACGGTGATCATGCTGAGCTCCGGTGGGCAGATGACGCTGGCAGGCGTGCAGGCCTCCAGCCTGACCGACGGCTGGATCTTCAACGCCTGAGCAGGCGCTATCCCGCGGCCGCGCCCTGGCCCACTTCGCCGGGCGAGGCGTCGTCCGGCGCCTGGCGCACGGTCTGGCGCTCGTCCGCCTCTGGGCTAAGCGCCCGGTAGTCCCACCCGTTGGCGGAGCCGAAGCGCGCCGTCGGGCGCAGGTCGGGCTCGCCGAGCACCGTCAGCACCGCATAGGCCACACGGGTCAGGTCGAAGGCGCCCTCGACGAGGTCGCGGCCGTCCCGGCCGATGCCGCCATAGGTCGCGGCGCCCTCGACGGCCTGGCGCGCCAGCTCCGCGCGGATCGCCGCGACGGTCGCATCCAAGCGTGCGTTCATGCCACCCACCTCCACCATGCACTACGCCTGCGCCGGGCGGAGGTTCCCGGCGCGCGCCGTTCACGGCGGAGGACCGAGGGCGAACAGGGCGAGCGCCGCGAGCGCCACGGCGAGGCTCGCCCAGAACAGCCGGCGCGCCCAGGCGCGCCTGACTGCGAAGGGCCGCAAGCCGGCAGGCTGATCCGGTGCTATAGAATGTCGATGCGCCCACGATGCGCCGCCTCGCCGGGCCGGACGTGCGGGGGCGCGAGAGTCGCGGAGACCCGAAAGCAGCCGGGAGGATCGCCATGAACGCGCCCGCCAGCACGGCGCCGCCGAACCTCGGCGCGGAAGCCGAGCTTCGTCGCGATCTCGCCGCCGCCTACCGCCTGGTCGCCCTGTTCGGCTGGGACGACCTGGTGGCCACCCACATCTCGGTGCGTCTGCCGGAGGCGAACGCCTTCCTGATCAATCCCTTCGGGATGCTGTTCGAGGAGATCCGGCCGCAGGACCTGATCAAGATCGACCTGGACGGCAATGTGCTGAGCCCGACCGACTGGCCGATCAACGCCGCTGGGTTCGTGATCCACAGCGCCATCCACGCCGCGCGCCACGACGTGCTCTGCGCCATGCACCTGCATACGCACGACGGGGTCGCGGTCTCGACGCTGGCCGACGGGCTGCTGCCGCTGAACCAGACCTCGATGCTGCTGGCCGGCGACATCGCCTACCACGACTACGAGGGCATCGCCCTGGAGCTGGACGAGCGTGAACGCCTGGTCGCCGACCTCCGCGAAAAGCACGCCATGATCCTGCGCAACCACGGCACGCTCACGGTCGGGCGCACCGTCGCGGCGGCTTTTACCCGCATGTACTTCCTGGAGACGGCCTGCACCATCCAGGTCCGCGCCCTGGGTATGGGCCGGCCGGTCGCGCCGGTGGACCAGGCGGTGGTGGCGAAGGTCGCGGGTCAGTTCGGCGGGATGGCCGCTTCGGGCCTGGCGGAGAACCTCGTCTGGCCGGCCATGCTGCGCAAGCTCGATCGGCTCTGCCCGGACTGGCGCGGTGCAGATGGGAGCGGAGTGCAGCCGGCGGTATTCGAACCCGCGCGCTGAATTTCGGATCAGCTCTCCAGGGTGAAGCCGACCTTGAGCGTGACCTGAAACGCCACGACGCGACCGTTCTCAACCATGCCGCGCGTCTGCTGGACTTCGAACCAGCGTACGTTGCGAATCGTCTCGCCGGCGCGGGTCAAGGCGCTCTGGATGGCGTCCTCCACCGAAGTCTTGGACGAGCCGACAAGCTCAATCAGCTTGTAGACGCGCTCGCTCATCATAGCCTCCCATTCTGCTGGCAGCTGCCGGGCCCCTCAGCCTAACGCACGAACACTTGACCGGGATTTGCCGGCCTGTGCGCAGGCGCCGCAGGCCTCATTTTTCAAAGCGGCGCCATCATCATGAGTGATCTTATTGAGTCGTTTCGCCGCCGGCCGGCGATTCCGGGGCCGGGAAGGATGTACGCCATGAAGGGGCGCCCAGGCTGAACAGCGAATAAATATTACTGCGAAGCTGTCTCAGCCTGAGCCGTTTTTCGGTGGCGCGCGTTCTAAATATGGCGCTGGACGCGTTGTGACCGGCGTCGACGTTGTCGAGGTCTGAGAAGCTGATGTCCGAGCATCTGTTTGACGCCTTCGCCCGATCATTCGACGCCGGGCGCGAAACGGAGATGCCGCTGCTGGAATACTTGGAGAGTTGCCGCAGCGACCCTCTGATGTACGCTAACGCCTCCGAGCGGATCCTCGCGGCCATAGGCGAACCCCAGATTGTGGATACGGCCAAGGACGCGCGGCTCGGCCGGATCTTCATGAACCGGACGATCCGCCTCTATCCCGCATTCGAGGGGTTCTACGGCATGGAGGAGACGATCGAAGCCATCGTCTCCTACTTCCGCCACGCAGCCCAGGGGCTCGAGGAGCGCAAGCAGATCCTCTACCTGCTGGGGCCGGTGGGGGGCGGCAAGTCCTCGCTGGCCGAGCGCCTGAAGGCGCTGATGGAGGTCAATGCCATCTATGTGCTGAAGGCCGGCGACGAGATCAGCCCGGTGTTCGAAAGCCCGCTCGGCCTCTTCAAGCCTGAGACCTTCGGGCCGATGCTGGAGGAGCGCTACGGAATCTCCCAGCGGCGCCTGACCGGGCTGATGAGCCCCTGGTGCCTGAAGCGGCTGCAGGAGTTCGACGGGGATATATCGAGGTTCAGCGTCGTGCGCATGCAGCCTTCACGGTTGCGGCAGATCGGCATCGCCAAGACTGAGCCGGGGGACGAGAACAACCAGGACATCTCCTCCCTGGTCGGCAAGATCGACATCCGCAAGCTGGAGACGCTCTCGCAGAACGATCCCGACGCCTACAGCTACTCCGGCGGCCTGAACCGGGCGAACCAGGGTCTGCTCGAGTTCGTCGAGATGTTCAAGGCGCCGATCAAGATGCTGCACCCGCTGCTGACGGCGACGCAGGAGGGCAACTACATCGGCACCGAGAACATCGGCGCCATTCCCTTCCAGGGCATCGTTCTGGCGCACTCCAACGAGGCCGAGTGGCAGAGCTTCAAGAGCAACCGCAACAACGAGGCCTTCATCGACCGGATCTGCGTGATCAAGGTCCCCTACTGCCTGCGGGTCACCGAGGAGCAGCTCATCTACGAGAAGCTGATCTTGGGCTCGGAGCTGGCCCAGGCGCCCTGCGCCCCGGCGACGCTGGAGATGCTGGCGCGGTTCGCCGTGCTGACCCGCCTGCGGCAGCACGAGAACTCCAACTATTACGCCAAGCTGCGCGTCTATGACGGCGAGAACCTGAAGGACTCCGACCCCAACGCCCGCAGCGCCCAGGAGTACCACGACGCCGCCGGCGTGGACGAGGGGATGGACGGCGTGTCGACGCGCTTCGCCTTCAAGGTGCTGGCGGCCACCTACAACCACGACACGACTGAGGTCGCCGCCGATCCGGTGCACCTGATGTATGTGCTCGAGCAGTCCGTCCGCCGCGAGCAGCTGGGGGACGAGCTGGAGAAGCGCTACCTCGAGTTCATCAAGGCCGAGCTCGCCGGCCGCTACGCCGAGTTCATCGGCCACGAGATCCAGAAGGCCTATCTGGAGAGCTACTCCGACTACGGCCAGAACCTGTTCGACCGCTACGTCGACTACGCCGACGCC
>CBJNAS010000202.1:0-6001 GCA_966434565.1 uncultured Phenylobacterium sp. | reverse complement strand
TGCCGGCGTTCCGCTGATGACGCTTGCGCTGACGACACCGTGACCTTGTCGGCGGCTGACGCTACACAACGGCCGATGCCTGCCGACGATCGCCGCCAAAGCTCGTCTCAATCGAACGCTCCCCAGTCCGTCACCCGCGTGATCCGGATCCTGGAGGCGCTCTGCGCCAGTCCGAGGCCGCTCAGCCTCGCGGACCTCAGCCGCGTGCTGGATACGCCGAAAAGCAGCCTGGCCGCCCTGCTGCGCGGCCTGGCCGAGGAGGACTTCGTCGCCGCCCGGGACGGCGCCTGGCGGCTGGGGCCGGGCGCGTTCGGCCTGGGCAGCGCGCTGATCGAGGCCCGGCGGCGGCTGCAGTCCTCGGACCTGGTGCGCGACGGCATGCGAAGGCTCGCCGAGCGGTCGAACGAGACCGTGCTGTTCGCGGTCCGCGACGAGGACGGCGAGACCATGACCTACGTCGACGTGATCGAGAGCCGCAACGCGGTGCGCTTCGCCGTCAGGGTCGGCGATCGCCGGCCGCTCTACGCCACGGCGGGCGGGCGGGCGCTGCTGGCGGCGGCGAGCGAGGCGGAGGCGCAGGCCTATCTGCGACGGCTGCGGCCGGAGCGGCTGACCCCGCAGACCGAGACCGACCGGCGCGAGCTCGCCGAGGCCGTCGCCGAAGCGCGCCGGACGGGGCTCGCCCAGACCGTCGACCAGGCCTCCGACGGCGTCACCGGGACGGCGGCCGCGATCCACGACGCCGCCGGCGGCGCGATCGGGGCCCTCGTTGTCGCCGCGCCCAGCGCCCGCCTGCGGGACCGCGGCGCCGAGCTGGCCCGGCTGGTGGCCCAGGAAGCCGCCGCCATCTCCCGCAGCCTGGGCTACCGGGCCCCGAGCTGAGTCCCGGCGGGCGAGGGAGCTGACCGTGACGGGGAGGGGCCCTACCCCCCCCACCGGCGTGACCGCCGAGAGCAGCGCCGACATCGGCCCCGGCTTTTCGCCGGGATGAGCGGAGCGGTGGGTTCGAGGCCTATAATCCGGTTCCCAGACCGCCCGATCCGGCCTATACGTCTGAGGTTCCCGCCCGGCCGAAAGGCCGGGCGCCTTCATTTCTGACAGCGGACAACCGCCATGACTCAAATCCTGATGCCGAAGGCGACCGCCGTCTGGCTGGTGGACAACACCTCGCTGACGTTCGAACAGATCGCCGACTTCTGCGGCCTGCATCCGCTCGAGGTGAAGGGCATCGCCGACGGCGAGGTGGCGCGCGACATCCGCGGCGCCGATCCGATCGCCAACGGCCAGCTCTCGCGCGAGGAGCTGGACCGGGCGGAGAAGGATTCCGCCCATCGCATGCTGGCGCAGAAGAGCCGCCACGCGGAATACCTGAAACCGCAGAAGAAGGCGCCGCGCTACACCCCGGTGTCACGCCGCCAGGACCGGCCGGACGCGATCGCCTGGTTCCTGCGCAACCACCCCGAGGTGCCGGACAGCCAGGTGGCGCGCATCCTGGGCACCACCAAGGCCACCATCGACCAGGTGCGCAACCGCACGCACTGGAACTCGCCCAACATCAAGCCGGTCGATCCGGTGACGCTGGGATTAGCCACCCAGCTCGAGCTCGACGCGGTGGTGCGCAAGGCCGCCGACAAGAAGGCCAAGGACGACGCCCGCCATGGGGTCGAGACAGAGGGCCCGACGCTGCGCCCGGCCTCCGAGACGGGGGTCTACGGCGAGTTCGATGAGGCGGAGGAGGCTGACGCTGACGCTCACGAGGACGCGGACGCCCACGCCTTCGAAGGCGCCGACCAGGACGAGGAATAGCCTGGGGCGCACGGGCGCGCCCTTGCGCGCGCCCGGGGTGCAACCATCAGGCGCAAAGCCTCCTCCGGCTCAGGGTGAGCCGCGGTAGGTGATCGTCTTGGGGCGCGCCGCTCTGGGCGGCAGGTCAGTGCAGCTGGGCGCGCAGGCTTTCCATCTCTTCCTTGAGCCTGAGCTTCTGTCGCTTGAGTTCCTTCAGTCTGAGGTCGTCGGCGGCGGGCCTGCGCAGTTCGTCTTGAATGGCTTGTTCGAGAGACTGGTGGCGAGATCCGAGTTCGCGGATCCGAGCTTCCACGGCCATGACGATACGTCTCCTCGCTGTGGGACGGGGCGAGTGAACACCCGCTTTTCCCGACTGTCAGATCACATATGTTTGCGGCGGGCGGAGCCGAGGCGGCGCCGCCATTTCGGGCGGATAGGGCGTTGGCATGTCCAAGGACGATCAGGCGCCGCTCGTGGTCGGCATCTCCGGCGCCTCGGGCGTGGTCTACGGCCTGCGCGCCCTGGACGCCTGCCGCGAGCTGGGGATCGCCACCCACCTGGTGGTCAGCCGCTCGGCTGCGCTCACCCTGGCTCAGGAAACGGGGCTCGGCCTCGCCGATGTCCAGGCCAAGGCCAGTGTCGTGCACAAGGCCGGCGACATCGGCGCGGCGATCGCTTCCGGCTCGTTCCGCACCCTCGGGATGCTCGTGGCGCCCTGCTCGGTGCGCACCATGAGCGAGATCGCTACCGGGGTGACCTCCACCGTGCTGACCCGCGCGGCGGACGTTACGCTGAAGGAGCGCCGGCCGCTGGTGCTGATGGTGCGCGAGACGCCATTGCACCTGGGCCACCTGCGCACCATGGTGCGGCTGGCGGAGATGGGGGCGATTCTGGCGCCGCCGCTGCCTGCCTTCTACGCCCGGCCGCAGAGCCTGGAGGAAATGGTCGACCAGTCGGTGGGGCGCGCGCTCGATCTCTTCGGCCTCTCGTGGCGCCCGGTGCGGCGCTGGGGCGAGGATCTGGCGCCGCTGGACGGGGAGGACTGAGCGATGTCGCTTTGGGACTGGGTGCTCGCCGCCTACGGCCGCCCCGGCGTGCCGGAAACCTGCCTGACCCTGCAGGACGCCTATGGCCAGAACACCTCTTTCCTGCTCTGGGCTTTGAGGACCCGGGCGGCGGACCCCGCGCTGCTCGCCCCCGCCGCGGAGGTCACGCGCCTCTGGGACGAGCGCGCGCTTTCGCCGTTGCGCGAGGTGCGCCGTGCGCTCAAGCCGGCCTGCCCGCCGGTCGGCGACGGCGCCCGGGAAACCCTGCGTGAAGAGGTCAAGGCGGCGGAACTTCACGCCGAGCGTGTGCTTGTCGAAACGCTGGAACAGCTCTGTGATGAGGTGGGAGGCGGCTCGGGCCTGGCGGCGCTCAAGGCTGCAGCCCAGGCCTGGGGCGAGCCCGCGCCGGACCCGGTTCTGGCATCGCTGGCCGCCATGTTGGAGTAGAATCGCGCCCCTATGGATGACCTAGACGAGGACGGGCTCAGAGCCAGGTTGGCGGAGCTGCGTCAGGACCACGCCGACCTCGATGCCGCGGTGCAGGCGATCGCGCTGTCGCCGCTTCCCGACATGCTGCTGATCGGCCGGCTGAAGCGCAAGAAGCTTGCGCTCAAGGACGAGATCTCCCGAATTGAATCCCTGTTGACGCCGGACATCATCGCCTAGAGCACGATGCGGTCAGGCGGCATCGTCCGATCGTTGAAGCGTGCGCTATCCACTTTTGCGCAACGCGCTCTTGGGCCGAAGCCGGGGGCTAGCCCTGTCGCGCGCGGCGGGCGGCGTACATGGCCGCGTCCGCCTCGGCGATCGCCTGTTCGCAGTCCATGTCGGCGCGCAGCTCCGCCACCCCCCAGGAAACCTGTGGCCGAACCGCGGCGCTGAAGCCCTCGATCGGCTCGGCGGCCACCGCCTGGGCCAGCGCCCCGGCCTTCGTCTCGGCCTGGAAGCCGCTGGTGCGCGCGAGGATCACCGCGAACTCGTCGCCGCCCAGCCGGCCCACGATGTCGGAGGCGCGCACGTGGCGGACCAGGCGCTCCGCCGTGGCCCGCAGCACCGCGTCGCCGGCCGCGTGGCCGAAACGGTCGTTGATCGCCTTCAGCCCGACCAGATCGAAGTAGGCCAGGCTCAGCGGTCCGCCGTAGCGTCCGGCGAAGGCCTGGGCGCGGGCCAGCTCGCGGACGAAGGCGCGGCGGTTGAGCAGCGGGGTCAGGGCGTCGCGGTCGGCCAGGTCCTCGGCTTCGGCGAGTTGCGTAGCGAGGCGGGCGATCTCGGCGCGCAGCTCGGCGACTTCGCGCTTCAAAGCCTCGATGTCTTCGGCCTGCGCCGCCGGCGGGAGGTGTTCGGCGGCCTTCACCTTCATGCGGAGGGGTCCTGACCTTTCGCCAGAGAATCGGGCCGGGGAACGGCGTTGCGCGACTTTAGCCATCCCGGTTGCGGTGGCAAAGCCGGCGCCTATACTCCGCGCCCTTCCGCGTCAGGCCCTGGGGAACGACACGACATGAGCGCAACGCCCGTCGCCATCATCATGGGCAGCCGGTCCGATTGGCCGGTCATGCGCTGCGCGGCCGAGATGCTGGAGCAGCTGGGCGTCGCCTACGAGGCCAAGGTGGTCTCCGCCCACCGCACGCCGGAACGGATGTACGCCTTCGCCAAGGCCGCCAAGGGCGCGGGCGTCAAGGTGATCATCGCCGGCGCCGGCGGGGCGGCCCACCTGCCCGGCATGACCGCCTCCCTGACCGACCTGCCGGTGCTGGGCGTGCCGATCCAATCCAAGGCCCTGAAGGGCCTCGATTCCCTGCTCTCCATCGTGCAGATGCCGGCAGGCGTGCCGGTGGGGACGCTGGCCATCGGCGAGGCGGGGGCGAAGAACGCGGGCCTGCTGGCCGCCAAGATCCTGGCGCTGTCCGACGCCAAGCTGGCCGACAGGGTCGCGGCCTTCGCCGCCAGCCAGACCGAGAGCGTCGCCGAGACGGTCGAGGACCTGTGAGCATGTCCGACTTCCCCCTCCTGCCCGGATCGACCATCGGGGTGCTCGGCGGCGGCCAGCTCGGCCGGATGCTGGCGCAAGCGGCCTCGCGCCTGGGCTTCGACGTGGTGGTGCTCGAGCGCGACGCCGACTCGCCGGCCGGCCGCATCGCCGCCCGCACCCTGGTGGCGCCCTATGACGACGCCGACGCGCTGCGGGCGCTGGCCGAGGCCAGCGACGTCGTCACCTATGAGTTTGAAAACGTGCCTGCGGCCTCGTTGGAAACCCTGGCGGCCTTCGGCGCCGCGGTGGCGCCCGGCCCGAAGGCGCTGGGCGTCGCCCAGGACCGCGTGGAGGAGAAGACCTTCCTGAACGCCCGGGGCGTGGCGACCGTGGCCTTCGCCGCCGGCGACACCGCGGCCCAGGCGGCCGAGGCGGCCGCGCAGGTCGGCGTTCCCTGCCTGATGAAGACCCGGCGCGACGGCTATGACGGCAAGGGCCAGCGCTGGGTCGAGCATCTCGCCGACGCCGAGGCCGCCTTCCGCGCCCTGGGTGGGCGGCCGGTGATCGTCGAGGCGCCGGCCGACTTCGTGCGCGAGCTGTCGGTGATCGCCGCGCGCGGCCGCGACGGGGCGATCGTCGCCTACCCGATGGCCGAGAACCACCATGAGGGCGGAATCCTGCGGCGCAGCCTGGCGCCGGCGAAGGCCAGCTCTGCGCTGACCGACCAGGCCGAGCGCATCGCCGCCAAGGTGCTCAGCGGGCTCGACTACGTGGGCGTGATCGGCATCGAGCTGTTCGAGCTGCAGGACGGCCGCCTGCTGGTCAATGAGATCGCGCCCAGGGTGCACAACACCGGCCACTGGACCCAGGACGGCTGCGAGGTCGACCAGTTCGAGCAGCATATCCGCGCCGTCGCCGGCTGGCCGCTCGGGCCCGCCCGCGCCATCGCCCAGGTCGAGATGCTGAACCTGCTCGGCGGCGAGGTGGACGCCTGGCCGAAGTACGCGGCCGAACCCGAGACCCGACTGCACCTCTACGGCAAGCGCGAGGCCAAGCCAGGGCGCAAGATGGGGCACGTGAACCGGGTGAAGCCGCTGGGGTGATCTTCCCTTCCTGGCATTCACACAACTCGGCTCGAGGGCCTGCACGCCCCCTCAGTCGCCTTCGGCGACAGCTCCCCCGCTGCGCGGTGGAGCATCTT
>CBJNAS010000201.1:0-6072 GCA_966434565.1 uncultured Phenylobacterium sp. | reverse complement strand
CCTATGTGGGCACGCGCCGCGGCAACGCGGGCCAGGCGCACACCTATGGGGTGGAACTGGAGACCCAGGCCGCCCTCACCGATCGGCTCTCCGCCCAGTTCGCGGGCGGCTATCTGTTCGCCATCTACGACAGCTACAAGGGGGCAGGCGGCCCGGGCGTGAACGCCGACGGAAACCGACTTCTGAACGCTCCGCGCTGGACCCTCTCGGGCGCCTTCAACTGGGACGTGCCATTGGCCATTCCCGGCGCGCTGCAGCTCAATCTGAACGCCCAGTACCAGACGATGAGCTACTCCAGCGCCACCCCGGCGGCCGGCGGGCAGAACATCATTCCGGCCCAGGGGTTCCTGAACGCGGTCGCCACCTGGACGGCGCCCGACCCGCGCTGGTCGGTGGTGCTCGCCGGGCGCAACCTGCTGAACTCGCAGAAGCCGATCAGCGCGACCTACACGCCCAGCACCGGCATCTATCTGTTCAACTTCCCCGACCCGCGGACCGTCGTGGCGACGCTCCGCTTCAGGATCTGAGCATGGCGGCGAATCTCTTCAGGCTGCGGGACTTCGTGACCGAGCTCGCGGCGCTGCTGCGCCGCACTCAAGCTGAGCCGGAGATTCTCGTCGAGGGCGGCCGGCTGCTGGCCGGCCTGGTGGCGCAGGACGACTGGCTGCCGGACGCTTTCGCCCAGCCGGACCCGGAGAGGTATCGCCAGTATCTGCTGCACTGCGACAGCGCCGAAGCCTTCTCGGTCGTCAGCTTCGTCTGGGGACCGGGCCAGGCCACGCCGGTGCACGACCACACGGTCTGGGGGCTGGTGGGCGTACTGCGCGGCGCAGAGCTGTCGCAGGGCTTTGCGCTCACCTGCGGCGGTCTGGAGCCGTCTGGCGAGCCGCACCGGCTGGAGACGGGCGAGGTCGAGGCGGTCTCGCCCCGCATCGGCGACATCCACCGCGTCGCCAACGCCTATGGCGACCGCGTCTCGGTCAGCATCCACGTCTACGGCGCCAACATCGGCGCCGTGCGCCGCGCGACCTATGACGCGGCGGGCCGGCCCAAGCCCTTCGTCTCCGGCTACGCCAATCCGCTCGTTCCCAACCTCTGGGACGCATCCGCGAGACCTGCATGATCCGTGAGACCACTCCCGCCGAAGTCCGCCTGGACCTGATCCTCCGTCGCGAGATCGCCCTCGTCGATCTGCGCGAGGAAGATCCTTACGCCAAGGACCATCCGCTGTTCGCCGCCAGCCTCCCGCTCGGCCGGCTGGAGCTGGAGGCCTGGGACCGCATCCCACGGCGCGACGTGCGCGTGGTGCTCTACGACAATGGCGAGGGCCTGGTGGGACTGGCGGCCGAACGGCTGGCGGGGCTTGGCTACACCGACGTCTCGTCGCTGGCCGGCGGGCTGCAGGGCTGGCGCGCGGCGGGCTACGAGCTGTTCCAGGACGTCAATTCCGCCAGCAAGGCGTTCGGCGAGCTGGTCGAGGCGAGCCGCCACACCCCTTCGACGCCGGCGCCCGAAGCCCGCAAGCTGATCGAGACCGAGCCCAACCTCGTGGTCCTCGACGCCCGGCGCTTCGAGGAATATCAGACCATGAGCATCCCGCGCGGGGTGAGCGTGCCGGGCGCCGAACTGGTGCTGCGGGCCCGCGAGCTGGCGCCGGATCCGGCCACCACCATCATCGTCAACTGCGCCGGGCGCACGCGCAGCATCATCGGCGCCCAGTCGCTGATCAACGCCGGCCTGCCCAACAAAGTGCTGGCCCTGCGCAACGGCACGATCGGTTGGACGCTCGCCGGCCAGACACTGGACCACGGCCGCGCCGAGCGCTTCCCCGAGGTCGGCCCGGAGCGCGAGACGGAGGCGCGGGCGGCGGCGCGGCGGGTGTCCTATCGCGCGGGCGTGCGGCGGCTCGACCGCCGCGGGCTGCAGGCGCTTGAGCAGGATCCGACGCGCACCCTCTACCGCTTCGACGTGCGCACGCCGGAAGAGTATGCGGCAGGCCACCTGCCCGGCTTCCGCAGCGCGCCGGGCGGCCAGCTTGTGCAGGAGACCGACGTCTTTGCTCCCGTGCGCGGGGGCCGCATCGTGCTGGCCGACGACCGCGGCGTGCGCGCCGACATGAGCGCCTCCTGGCTCGCCCAGATGGGCTGGGAGGCCTACGTCCTGGAGGGCGGCTTCGACGGCGAGCTGGCGCGCGGACCCTGGACGCCCAGCCGCCCGCCGCTCCCCGAAGCGCCGACCATCACCGCCCAGGCGTTGGCCGGCGAACTCGACCGCGGCGCTGTCACGGTGATCGATCTGGCGCCCAGCCCGGCGCATCGCCGCGGCCACATTCCCGGAGCCTGGTTCGCCGTGCGCAGCCGATTGGCCGAAGCGCTGGAGACCCTGGCGCGCGACCTGCCCTTCGTCCTGACCTCCCCCGACGGTGTGCTGGCCAGCTTCGCGGCCGGCGAGTTGCAGGCGCTGACCGGCGCGGCGCCCAGGGTTCTCGCGGGCGGGACCGAGGCCTGGCGCCAAGCTGGCCTGCCGCTGGAGAGCGGCCTGCCGCGCGCCGCCAGCGCCGACAACGACGTCTACCGCCGACCCTACGAGGGGACCGACAACGCTCAGGAGGCCATGCAGGCCTACCTCGAGTGGGAGTACGGCCTTGTCGAGCAACTGGGGCGGGACGGGACGCACGGGTTTTTTGTGATCTGAGGAAACGCCAGGATGTCGCTCACCCTCTATTTCGCCGCCGGGTCGTGTTCGCTGCCGGCGCTCGTCGGCCTCGAAGAGGCGGGCGCCGAGTTCGACGCGGTCCGGCTGGTGCTGCCGAACGGCGACCAGCGGCGCGCCGAATACCTCGCCATCCACCCGCGCGGGCGCGTGCCGGTGCTGGTCATCGACGGGGTCACCATCGGCGAGAACATCGCCGTGCTCACCGCCATCGCCCAGCGCTTCCCGGCGGCGCGGCTGCTGCCCTCCCAGGACCCTCTGCAGCTGGCGCGCGCCTACGAGCTGCTGGCCTGGTTCGCCAGCGGCGTGCACGTCGCCTTCGCCCAGGTGGGTCGGCCGGAGCGCTACACCCCCGACACGTCCGCCTGGCCCGCCCTCAAGGCGGGCGGCCGCGACAACATGCTGGCCGCCTACGCCGAGATCGACGCGCGGCTGGAGGACGGCCGGACCTGGTTGCTGGGCGAGGACTTCAGCCTCGCCGACCCCTACGCCCACGTCTTCTATCGCTGGGCCCCGCGGCTGGACATCGACACGGCCGACTATCCGGCCTTCTCCGCTCACGCCGAACGGTTGCAGGCCAGGCCCGCCGTGCAGCGCGCCTTCGCCCACGAGGTCAGCGACCGGACGCTGATCCCTGCGTGATCTCGCTGGCCTGACTCTTCAGCGGGGCTGATAGGCCGGTTGAGAACATCTCGCTCGCGCGCCAAATCCCGATCGATACGATGGGGATTGAAGAAGGCGATCGGAGGCGGCGATGCCCGTTGAGTTCATTGGCTACATCGGATCCAACGGCGCGTCGGAGAGCCGGCCCGTATCCGGTCCCGTGCTCGACGTCGGCTACGTCGAGGCGGTCGCCAAGGCGCACGAGAAAGGCGGCTTCGACCGCGCCCTGGTGGCCTTCGGCTCCAGCTCGCCGGAAAGCCAGCTGATCGTCGCCCATGCGGGCCACGTCACCGAGCGGCTGGGCTTCATGATCGCCCATCGGCCGGGCTTCACCGCCCCGACCCTGGCGGCGCGCCAGCTGGCGACGCTGGACCAGTTCACCGCCGGCCGGATCGCCGTGCACATCATCACCGGCGGCGCCGATGCGGAAATGCGCCGTGACGGCGACCACCTGACCAAGGCCGAACGCTACGCCCGCACCGACGAGTACCTCGAGGTGGTCCGCCAGGAATGGACCAGCGAAACGCCGTTCGACTACCGCGGCCAGTACTACCACGTGGAGCAGGCCTTCGCCTCGGTGAAGCCGGTGCAGAAACCGCACATCCCAATTTACTTCGGCGGTTCATCGGACGAGGCGATCGAGGTCGCGGGCAAGCACGCCGACATCTATGCCCTCTGGGGCGAGACCCAGGACCAGGTACGCGAGATCGTGGCTCGCGTGCGCGCCGCCGCCGCGCGCCACGGCCGCCAGATCGGCTTCTCCATGTCGCTGCGGCCGGTGATCGCCGCGACCGAGGAGGCCGCCTGGAAGCGCGCCGACGAGATCACCGCCAAGGTGCGCGAGCTGCGTGAGAAGGCCGGCCTGCCAACCAGCGACCACGCCCCGCCGAACGCCGGCTCGCAGCGGCTGCTGCAGACCGCCGCGCAAGGGACCCGGGTCGACAAGCGGCTGTGGACCGGGGTCGCCGGCCTTACCGGAGCGCAGGGCAATTCCACCGGCCTGGTCGGCACGCCCGAGCAGGTGGCCGACGCCCTGCTCGACTACTACGCCATCGGCGTCAGCGCCTTCCTGATCCGCGGCTTCGATCCGCTGGAGGACGCCGTGGCCTACGGCCGGGACCTGATCCCGCTGGTGCGTGAGCGGGTCGCCGAGCGCGACCGGCGGCCGGCGGCGGCGGCGGGCTGAGCGGAATGGCGGATGCGGCCGCTTGGACCCCGGTCGACCGCCAGGTCGCGCGGCTCTGGCCGCCGGCCGAGACCGAAATCTTTCGCCGAGGCCTCGCCCGGCTGGCTTCGGGCGTGGCGATTGCAACCTGCTGGACCTCAGGCGCCCCCACCGGGGTGGCGGTGAGCGCCCTCACCAGCGTCTCGGTCGACCCGCCCCGTCTGCTGTTCTGCCTTGAGAAGACCGCGCCGGCTCACGACGCCCTGATCGCCGCCCAGGCGATCGGGCTCTCGCTGCCCTCGGCGGCCCAGTTCGAGGTCGCGCGGGATTTCTCCGGCGGATGCGGGCGTTTTGATCCGGCGGACTGGATCCTGGAGATGCATGGGCCGCCCGAGCTGCGGATGGCTGTGGCGGCTTTCGCCGGCCCCGTGCGCTGCCGCATAGACGGTGGCGGCTCGACGATCTTCATCCTCGACGTGTCCAGCGCACGATGTGGAGAGGGCGTGACGTTGATCTCCCTGGGGCCCGAGTTGCTGATCGGCGCGGCCCGGGCCTGAAGACCGCGCGCGGCCGTCCGACACTTGAGTGCGGCAAAGCCACCGCCGCTATCGGCCTCCTGTTCCTGCGCGACACCCGCGACGCGGTTGAGCGCTGAGATGCGCACCGCCCTCCTCTTTTCCCCACTGATCCCTGCCGCAGAGGCCGCCATGCCCCTCGATGTCGCCGAAGCCCCCTCGCCCGCCGCCCAGGCGCTCGCCGCCCGCTACGGCGAAGCCGAAGCAGCGCCCGCCATCCTCTGGAACGACACCCTCGCGCGACTCCTGGCGCATCGCTCCGTGCGAGCCTACCGCCCAGATCCCCTGCCGGACGGCGCGGTGGAGACCCTGGTGGCTGCCGCGCAGTCGGCGGCGAGCTCGTCCAACCTGCAGCTCTGGAGCGTGGTGGCCGTACGCGACGCCGACCGGCGCGCCCGGCTGGCGGAGCTGGCCGGCGGCCAGAAGCACATCGTCCAGGCGCCGCTGATCCTGGTCTGGATCGCCGACCTTGCCCGCGGACACGACATCGCCGCCCAGGCCGGCGAGCCCGCGGAAGGATTTGAGTTCCTGGAGAGTTTCACCGTCGCCGCCGTGGACGCCGCCCTGGCCGCGCAGAACGCCGTGGTCGCCGCCGAGTCCCTCGGCCTTGGGACTGTCTACATCGGCGCGCTGCGCAACCACCCGCTGGAAGTCGCCGAGGTGCTTGGCCTGCCGCCGCACGCCGCGGCGGTGTTCGGGCTGGTGGTCGGCTGGCCGGATCCGGCGGTCGCCACCGCGGTAAAGCCGCGCCTGCCGCAAGCCGCGGTGCTGCACCAGGAGCGCTACGGCCTGGAGCCGCAGCGCGCGGCGGTCGCCCGCTACGACGAGACCTCGCGCGGCTTCCAGCGCAGCCAGGGCCAGGCGCCGACGGGCTGGGTCGCCCAGATCCTCGCCCGCAGCCGCAGCGCCGCGGCCCTGAACGGACGCGACCGGCTGCGCGAGGCGCTGAACGCCCTG
>CBJNAS010000200.1:0-6088 GCA_966434565.1 uncultured Phenylobacterium sp. | reverse complement strand
TGCTGCGCACCCCGAACTTCGGCCGCAAGTCGCTGAACGAGATCAAGGAAGTGCTCGCCGGCATGGGCCTGCACCTCGGCATGGACGTGCCGAACTGGCCGCCGGAGAACATCGAAGAGCTGGCCAAGAAGTTCGAAGACCAGATGTAAGACGCTTTCGCGCTGACTCCGCACCGCTTCGGCGGTTCGGGCCCGATGAAGCCGCGACGCGGTGGAGGGCCCCGGCGCATCGTGTTGACCCAGGCGGGAGCAGGCTGGGATTGGTCAGGTAGAACGCTTCCCTAGATCGGGAGCGTCGGCGGGCCGGGTGGCCCAGGAGATTTGAGATGCGTCACGGCAAAGCCCACCGCAAACTGGGCCGCACCACCGGCCACCGCACGGCCATGTTCGCCAACATGTCGGCGAGCCTGATCAAGCACGAGCAGATCGTCACCACCCTGCCGAAGGCCAAGGAGCTGCGGCCGTTCGTCGAGAAGCTGGTGACGCTGGCCAAGCGCGGCGACCTGCACGCGCGCCGCCAGGCGATCGCCCAGGTGCGCGACGTGGCCCAGGTCGGCAAGCTGTTCTCAGTGCTGGGCCCGCGCTATGCCGCCCGCAATGGCGGCTACCTGCGCGTGCTCAAGGCCGGCTATCGTTACGGCGACAACGCGCCGCTGGCGGTGATTGAGTTCGTCGACCGCGATCCGGCCGAAAAGGGCAAGGACTCCGGCCCCACCGCCGCCGCGGGTGGCGACGAGTAAGAGCGCTCGCAGAGCTGAAGACAAAAGCCCCGGACGGCCACGTCCGGGGCTTTTGCTTTGGCGAGGCGCCGCCTCAGGCGAACAGGAAGTCGCCGGCGCCGAGCTGGGGGCTCGAAACGCCGCGAATCAACAGGTCGTCATTGGCGCTGGCCGAGATCAGCACGCCGCCGGGCGTGTCCTGCAGGTGCGGCGCGAGATCCTGGAAGCTCGCGAAGCCGAAGCCGGTCAGCTCCATGCGGTCCTTGCCCGGTTCGAAATCCATGATCTGATCATGGCCGCCGGCGCGGATCACGAAGAGGTCGGCGCCGGTCGCGGCCTGCGGGCCCACGAGCGCCGCATCGCCCCACAGGGTGTCGGAGCCTTCCGCGCTGACGAGGGTGTCGTTCCCGCCGACCGCCTGGTCGAGGAGCTGGGCGCCGTCGCCGTACATCACGCTGTCGAAGCTCGCCGTGCCCTGCAGCAGGTCGTCGCCGCCAAGGGCATGGTCGGCGAGCCGCACCCCGTCGCCGTAGAGCGTCGCATGCTCGATGATCTCGCCGCGCCGCACCGCGGTGCTGGTCAGGGTGTCGTCGCCGCCGGCCGCATGGCCGGTCATGGTTTCGGCGTCGCCGATCAGGCGCGCCTCGGCCACCCCGAAGTTCGCGACGATCCGGTCGTTTCCGCCGAGGGCGTGGTCGCTCATCACCACGGCGTCGCCACAGGCGGTGGCGTCCTGCGCCGCGAGGATGGTGATGGTGTCGGCCCCGCCGGTCGCGTGTCCGGTCATGGTCTCGGCGTCGCCGACGGCCAGCGCCACCCGCGCCTCGATCGCGATGGCGTCCGCGCCGCCCGCGGCGTGACCGGAAAGGGTCAGCCCGTCGCCGGAAGCGGAGCCTTCCAGTCGCACGAAGACACCGATCAGATCGTCGCCGCCCTGGGCGTGATCGCTGAGGTCGACGGCGTCGCCGAGGACCGAGGCGGAGTTCAGGCTGCCCTCCACCAGGGTGTCGGGCCCCCCGACCGCGTCGGCGACGAGGGCCTGGGCGTCGCCGATGAGCGTCGTGGAGATCGCGTCATCGCGGGAGATCGACTGGGCCTGGCCGAGATCGCCGCGCCCGAGCGTCCCGCTGGTGTCGCCGTAGATGACCTGGCCGTAGATGGAGATGGGCATCGC
Source organism: uncultured Phenylobacterium sp. (assembly GCA_966434565.1). GTDB lineage: Bacteria > Pseudomonadota > Alphaproteobacteria > Caulobacterales > Caulobacteraceae > Phenylobacterium. The sequence continues at coordinate 4,196 of CBJNAS010000200.1, read as the reverse complement.
GCGGCGCCTTGTTTTCGCCATCAACAGCCCGCGTGGCCCAGGTGTTCCGGGGGCGGCGGAGGGCTCCCTCGCGTCGTGGGCGAGGTGCTGATAAGAATTCGGTCCGTCGCAAAGGAGCGTCTTCGATGACCCAGCCCAGCCCGACGCTCATTCCCGCGATCGTCTACCGTGATCCGCGCGCCGCCCTGGACTGGCTCGCGCGCGCCCTCGGCTTCGAGCTCGCCATGCTGATCGAGGACGCCGAGGGCCGGGTCGGCCATTCCGAAATGCGGCACGGCGACGCCCTGATCATGGTCGGCGCGGAGTGGAGCGAGGACCACCGCAGCCCGGCCTCGGTCGGCGGCAAGAACACGCAGTCGGTGCATATCGGGATCGCCGGCGACATCGACGCGCACTGCGCCCAGGCCCGCGCCGCCGGCGCCGAGATCATCGCCGAGCCGCAGGACCAGTTCTACGGCGCGCGGACCTACCGCTGCCGCGATCTCGAAGGCCACGTCTGGACCGTGAGCCAGGCCGTCGAGAGCGTCTCGCGCGAGGAGGCGGAGCGGCGCAGCGGGCTGAAGATCACCGCGCCGGACTGGGCGTGACGGCGAGCCGGCGCTCGACCTGATGCTGATGCGCGCGCCGAGCGCCGAATCGCCAGCCGTCCGACGCGCGGCGGTGGGCTTCATCCTGGTGAGCCTGGGCCTCGACACCCTGTCGATGGGGCTGCTGATTCCGGTATTCCCGCCGCTGATCCAGGCCTTCGAGCACGGCGATGCAGCCCAGGCGGGGCGGTTCATCGGCGTGCTGACCGCCGCCTGGGCGGTGGCGCAGTTCGTGGGCTCGCCGATCATGGGGGCGCTGTCGGACCGGTTCGGCCGCCGGCCGGTGCTGCTGGCCTCGATCGCCGGGCTCGGGCTCGACTACATCCTGATGGCCTTCGCGCCGAACCTCTCCTGGCTGTTCGTCGGCCGCGCCGCCTCCGGCTTCACCGCGTCGAGCTTCTCGGTGGCGACGGCCTACATCGCCGACGTCACCCCGCCCGCGGAGCGGGCCCGGCGCTTCGGCCTTATGGGCGCGATCTTCAGCCTGAGCTTCATCGTCGGTCCCGGCCTGGGCGGGCTGCTGGGTGCGGTTCATCTGCGGCTGCCCTTCTTCGTGGCCGCTGGCGTCTGCCTGGTCGCGGCGGTCTACGGCCTCTTCGTCCTGCCGGAGTCGCTCGCGCCCGAGCACCGCGCCCCGTTCCGCTGGCGCAAGGCCAACCCTGTGGCTTCCCTGGGCTTCCTCGCCTCGCATCCGGAGCTGATGTGGCTCTCGGTCGTCAACTTCCTGATGCAGTTCGCCCATTCGGTGCTGCCCACGCTGTTCATCCTCTATGCCGGCAACCGATACGGCTGGTCGCTGAAGGTCACGGGCCCGGTGTTGGCCTTCGCCGGGCTCTGCAACATGCTGGTGCAGACCTTGCTCGTGCCGCGCGTGGTCCCGCGGCTGGGCGAGCTCGGCGCGGTCATCGCCGGGCTGCTGGGCGGCGTGGCGGGCCTCGCCGCCTATGGTCTGGCGCCGAGCGGCCTTCTCTTCCTGCTGGGCGCGCCGGCGGGCGCCCTGCTCGGCCTCTTCGGACCGGGCTTTCAGGCCATCGCCACGCGCCGGGTGGGGCCCAGCGAGCAGGGGCGGCTGCAGGGCGCCAACAGCGCCATCGCCGGCCTGGTCAGCATGATGGCCCCGGCCGCCTTCGGCTATGTCTACGCCTGGTCGGTGGCGCCGGGGCAGGGGCGCACGCCGGGCGCGGCCTTCCTGCTGGCGGCAGGCCTCCTGGCGCTGTCGGCCGGGGTGGCGGCGCTGGCGCTCGGGTCCCGGAGCGCGGAGCATGCCTCCAGTTGAAGCCCCGCTCTGGACGAAGCGGCGGCGGGCGCCCAATTTGCGCCTGATACCTTGGAAGATATCCGCCGACCCCGTGGCCTCGGAGAGCCCATGCGCGCACACCGCGTCCTGATACCCGCCGTCGTCCTCCTCGCCGCCTGCTCGCCCGCGAAGAACACCAGCGCCCAGACCGCCGCCCTGCCGGCGCCCACGCGCACCGTGCCGACCAGCGCGCTCTCCATGCGCCAGTCGTTCGCCCCGGTGGTGCGCAAGGCCGCGCCGGCGGTGGTGAACATCTCCTCCAAGCGGCTGGTGCGCCAGCAGGTCGATCCGTTCTGGGAGCTTTTCGGCCTGGGCGCGCCGCGCAACCGGGTCGAGGGCTCGCTGGGCTCCGGCGTCATCGTCCGCGGCGACGGGGTGATCGTCACCAACAACCACGTGGTGGAGGGCGGACAGCAGATCACCGTCGCGCTGGCCGACCGGCGCGAGTTCCCGGCGCGCGTGCTGCTCGCGGACCCGCGCACGGACCTGGCGGTGCTGAAGATCGATGTGCCGGGCGACCACTTGCCGACGCTGGCCATGAACGACACCGGCGACATCCAGGTCGGCGACCTGGTGCTGGCGATCGGCGATCCCTTCGGGGTCGGCCAGACGGTGACCAACGGCATCGTCTCGGCGCTGAACCGCACCGCGGACCCGTCGGGCGACGCGGCCTCGGCCTATATCCAGACTGATGCGGCGATCAACCCGGGCAACTCCGGCGGCGCCCTGGTCGACATGAGCGGCGACCTGATCGGCATCAACAGCTTCATCCTCTCGCAGTCTGGCACCTCCTCCGGCGTCGGCTTCGCCATCCCCGCGGCCCTGGTGCGCCGCGTGGTGGAGACGGCGGTGGGCGGCGGCAAGACGGTGGTCAGGCCCTGGCTGGGCGCGCGGCTGCAGAGCGTCACGCCCGAGATGGCCCGCAGCCTGGGCCTGGCCACGCCGCAGGGCGCCCTGGTGGCCGATGTCTGGCCCGGCGGGCCCGCCGACCGCGCCGGCCTGCGCCAGGGCGACGTCATCACCACGGTCGACGGCCAGCCCGCCGCCGACGCCACCAGCGTCAACTACGCCGTGGGCACGCGCCGGCCGGGCGAGGCGGTGAGCGTGGCCGTGCGGCGCGGCGGCAAGCCCGAGACGCTGACGGTGCGCGCCGAGCCCGCGCCGGCGAGCCCGCCGGCGGACGCCCAGACCCTCGCCGGGCGCAGCCCCTTCGCCGGGGCGACCGTGGAGAACCTTTCGCCGGCGGTGGCCGACCGGCTGGGCATCGACACCTTCGCCCAGGGGGTGATCGTCAGCCGCGTGGCGGGCGGCCCGGCCCAGGAGGTGGGGCTGCAGCCCGGCGACATCGTCCGCGCGGTGAACGGACGGCGGATCGGCACGGTTCGCGACCTGGCGGCCGCGGCCAGCGTCGCCCAGCCGGTCTGGCAGGTGACCATCGAGCGCGGCGGCCAGCAGATCACGGCGACCTTCCAGTAGCGAGTGTGCTAGCAGTGGCCGGATGGCCGATCTTTTCGAAGCCGCGGGTCTGACGCCTCAGGCGCCCACGCCGCTCGCCGAGCGGCTGCGGCCGCAACGCCTGGAGGAGGTGGCCGGCCAGGACCATCTGCTCGGGCCCGAGGGCCCGGTGCGGCGCATGGCCGAGGCCAAGCGGCTGTCGTCGATGGTCCTCTGGGGGCCGCCGGGCTCCGGCAAGACCACCATCGCCCGCCTGCTGGCCAAGGAGGCCGGCTACGAGTTCCACCAGCTGTCCGCGGTCTTCTCCGGCGTGGCGGACCTGAAGAAGGCGTTCGAGGGCGCGCGCGTGCGGCGCGCGGCGGGGCAGTCCACCCTGCTGTTCGTCGACGAGATCCATCGCTTCAACCGCGCCCAGCAAGACGGCTTCCTGCCCTTCGTGGAGGAGGGGGTCGTCACCCTGGTGGGCGCCACCACCGAGAACCCGTCTTTCGAGCTGAACGGGGCGCTGCTGTCGCGCTGCCAGGTGTTCGTGCTGAAGCGCCTGGACGACGATGCGCTCGAGACCCTGCTGGCCAAGGCCGAGGCCTTCGAGGGCCGGCCGCTGGCGCTGGAGCCCCAGGCCCGCCAGGCGCTGATGGCGATGGCCGACGGCGACGGCCGCTACCTGCTGACGCTGGCCGAGACCCTGTTCAACATCGCCACGCCCAGGCCGCTCGACACCAAGGGCCTGGGGCAGGTGCTGCAGAAGCGCAGCCCGGCCTACGACAAGGACCGCGAGGAGCACTACAACCTCGTCTCGGCACTGCATAAGTCGATCCGCGGCTCGGACCCGGACGCGGCGCTCTACTGGCTGGCGC
>CBJNAS010000199.1:0-6115 GCA_966434565.1 uncultured Phenylobacterium sp. | reverse complement strand
CCCGGCGGTCTGCTGGTCCCGGTGATCCGCGATTGCGACCGCAAGAGCCTGGACGAGATCGCCACGACCATCGTGGCGCTCTCCGAAAAGGCGCGGACCAAGGGCCTCTCCCTCCAGGAGATGGCCGGCGGCTGCATCACGCTGACCTCGCTCGGCCACATCGGCGGCACGGCGTTCACGCCGATCATCAACGCCCCCGAGCTCGCGATCCTGGGCGTGACCCGCGCCCGCCCGGTCGCGACGCCGGGGCCGAACGGCGAGGTGGTCTGGCGCCAGATGCTGCCGCTGTCGCTCAGCTACGATCACCGGGTGATCAACGGGGCCGATGCGGCCCGCTTCTGCCGCTTCATCGCCGAACGCCTCGCCGACCCGGCCCTGTTCGACTGATGCGCGCGACGCGGGCCCCCGCACGGCGGGCTCGCGTCGCCGCGCGGCTACAGCAGCCCGCGCTCTTCCGAGGTCTGGACGTTCGGATCCATGCCGATCTCGCGCAGAGCCTCGATCACGGCCGTGGTCGCGGTCGCGATGCAGGGAAAGCCCACATAGGGCGCGAGCTGGACCACGATGCTCTCGAAGTCCTTCACCGACAGGCCGTTGCTGGCGCCGATCTTCACGTGGTTCTTCAGTTCGGAGGACTGGCGCAGCGCGATCAGGGCGCCGATGATCAGCAGGCTCTTCTCGCGGCGGGGAAGCCCCTCGCGGCCCCAGGCGTCGGCGAAGGCGTATTCCAGCGCCATGCGGCTGATGTCGGCCCCGAACATCCCGGAGGTGGCGGCCTGCTTCATCTTGTCGGCGAACTCGGGCTTCATCATGCTCCCGATGACGTCTGCGCCGCGCTCCGCCTTTTCGCTGAGTTTGGTCATGGCTCCTCCTGGGGGTCTGTTGGCCGGGCGCCGTCGCGCGGCCGGCGCGAAATTGCCCCAGCGAGGCGTCGCTGAGCAAGCCCGGCATGCCGCTATTGATATCGCTCATGTGTTCGCTCACGAACGGATCCGGCCAGGCGGTTGACGCGCGCCCGCCGAGGCAGGATTTCGAACCATCTCAGACGCGTCGAAATGGCGGACGATGAACCTGGACTTCACCGACGAGGATCGCGCTTTCCGTCAGGAAATCCGTGACTTCCTGCGCGATGCGCTGCCGGACGACCTGCGCCGCAAGATGATCGAGCGGCGGCACCTCGGCAAGGACGACATCGTGCGCTGGCAGCGCATCATGAACGCCCGCGGCTGGGCGGTGCCGGCGTGGCCGGTCGAATGGGGCGGACAGGACTGGACACCCACCCAGCGTTACATCTTCCAGGAGGAGATGGCGCTGGCCCACGCGCCCGAAGGCTCGCCCTTCAACGTCAACATGATCGGCCCGATCATCGCGCGTTTCGGCACAGACGAGCAGAAGCGGAAGTTCCTTCCGGCCACGGCCAACATCGACATCTGGTGGTGCCAGGGGTTCTCGGAGCCCGGGGCGGGCTCGGACCTGGCCGGACTAAAGACCGTCGCGGTGCGCGACGGCGACGACTACGTGATCAACGGCCAGAAGATCTGGACCACCCAGGCGCAGCACGCCGACTGGATGTTTGCGCTCGTGCGCACCGACAATAGCGGCAAGAAGCAGCAGGGCATCACCTTCCTGCTGCTCGACATGCGCACGCCCGGCCTGACCATCCGGCCGATCCCCTCGATCGATGGCATCTCCGACCTCAACGAGGTGTTCTTCGACGATGTCCGGGCGCCGGTCACGAACCGCATCGGCGAGGAGGGGCGCGGCTGGGACTACGCCAAGCATCTGCTGGGCAACGAGCGCAGCGGCATCGCGCGGATCGGCCTGTCCAAGGAGCGCATGGCCCTGCTGCGCGAGCTCGAGACCGAGCTGTCCGACAAGGGCGTGCTGGACGCCCGCGAGCGCGAGCAGCTGCGGCGCAAGCTCGCCGAGGCGGAGGTCGAGCTGCGCGCGCTGGAGCTGACCCAACTGCGGGTGGTCGCCGCCGACGCCTCGGGGGAGGGGGGGGCCAACAGCGCCGCCTCGATCCTGAAGGTCAAGGGCACCGAGCTGCAGCAACGCATGACTGAGCTGATCATGGAGCTCGCCGGGCCCGCCGGGCTCGCCTGGGACCACGAGGCCGGGAGCGACGCGCCGGGCTGGGCCGAGGCCGCCGCCACCTACTATTTCACCATGCGCAAGGTTTCGATCTTCGGCGGCTCCAACGAGATCCAGCGCAACATCATCGCCAAAACCGTCCTGGGCCTCTGAGGATCGAAAATGGACTTTCAGCTCTCGGAGGAACAGCGTCTCCTCGGCGACATGGTCTCCGGCTACATCCGGGACCGCTACGACTTCGAAGCGCGGGCGGCCAGCATGCGCGAGCCGGAGGGGTTCAGCCGCAAGGTCTGGGGCGAACTCGCCGAGCTGGGCCTGCTGTCGGCGCCGTTCTCCGAGGAGGACGGCGGCATCGGCGGCGGCGGCGTCGAGCAGATGATCGTCATGGAAGCGCTCGGCCGGGGGCTGGTGGTCGAGCCCTATCTGGCGACCGTGATCCTGGCCGGCGGGGTGCTGCGGCATGCCGCCTCGCCGTCGCAGAAGGCCGAACGCGTCGCCGGGATCATCGCGGGCGAGCGGATCATGACCCTGGCTCACCAGGAGCCGAACGGGCCGCGTCACACCATCGACCGACTGCGCACGAGCGCAACGCGCGACGGCGAGGGCTGGCGTCTCGACGGGCAGAAGACCGGCGTGATCGCCGGCGCCGCCGCCGACGAGCTGATTGTCAGCGCCCGGTCCGGGCAGGGCGTGTCCCTCTTCCTCGTCGATCCCAAGGCCCCCGGGGTGACGGTGCGTCGGCGCCAGAGCTACGACGGCGTGGCGCTCGCTGACGTGAGCCTCGAGAATACGGTGCTGCCGGGCGAGGCGCTGCTCGGCGGCGAGAACCAGGGCGCGGCGACGCTCGGGCTGGTGTTCCAGGAGGCCAACGCGGCGCTCTGCGCCGAGGCGGTCGGGGTGATGTCCGACGTGCTGGACACGACCACGGAATTCCTGAAGACGCGCCGCCAGTTTGGGGTCGCCATCGGCAGCTTCCAGGCGCTGCAGCACCGCGCGGTGGAGATGCTGATGCAGGTCGAGCTGGCGCGGAGCATGGCTGTCCTGGCCGCGCTCTCGCTGGAGCGCGCGCCGGAGGAGCGGTGGCGCAACATCGCCGCGGCGAAGGCCAAGATCGGCCGCGCCGGCCGCTTCGTCGGCCAAGAGTCGATCCAGCTGCATGGCGCGATCGGCCTGACCAGCGAGTACAAGATCGGTCATGCCTTCAAGCGCCTGACCGCCATCGAGACGCAGTTCGGCGATTCGGATCACCACATCGACGCGTTGGCGGTCGCCGGCGGCCTGCTGCCCATCGGCTGACGCCTCGGTCGGGGGCGGGAGTGGTTCGGGTTGTCTAGTCGAGCAGCTTCAGCAGCTCGAACAGCTTGGCGTCCTGGGCCTGGGCGATCTCGGCGACGCTCTCGCCGGGATGGGCGGCCCGCACCTGGGCGTCCAGCTGCGCCTGCAGCTCGGGATTCGCCAGGTCGGGGTCGGCCATGGACTCCCAGCGGCGGATGATCCCGGGCCCGAAGTGCTTGAGGAAGGTCGCCAGCCCCCCCTCGCCGCCAGAGGTGTGGAAGGTTGTGAACTCGCCCTGGATGGCCCATTTCAGGGCCGGCCCGTAGCGGATCGCGTCGTCGACGTCCTTCACGGTGGCCGTTCCGCTGGCCACCAGGGCCACGGCTTCGCGGAACATGGCGCTGGTCAGCCGGTTGGCGATGTGGCCGAAGATCTCCCGCCGCAGCCGGACCGGGTGCTTGCCCATCGCGGCATAGAGCGCCTGGGCGGTGTCGATCGCCGCCGTGTCGGTCAACTCGCCGCCGCCGAGCTCGACCAGCGGCATCAGGTGCACCGGGTTGAACGGATGACCCAGCACGAAACGCGCCGCGCCGGCGAGGCCGGCCGCCAGCTCGGTGATCGGCAGGCTGGACGTGCTGCTGGCGACGATCACGTCGGGCGCCGTCAGGCGGTCGAGCTCGGCGAACAGGCCGCGCTTGATCTCCGCCCGTTCCGGCGTGTTCTCCTGGACGAAGTCGGCCCCGGCCAGCGCCGTGGCTAACTCTGCGTGCACCCGCAGCGCCGTGGGGCGGGCGCCGGGGCCCAGCCCGCGCGCGGTCAGCGCGGGCCAGGTTTGCGCCACGTGACGTTGGAGCTTCTCGGCGGCGTCCGGCGCGGGGTCGAACACCTCGACCGTCAGGCCGTGCGCCAGGAAGGCGGCCACCCAGCCCGAGCCGATCAGGCCGGAGCCGACCACAGCCACGGTGCGGATGCGGTCGGGGCCCCGCCACGGGGCGCTGTCGGCCATCGCTCAGTAGCCCTTGAATTCCGGCTGCTGCTTGTTGGCGAAGGCGGTCGTGGCCGCCTTGTAGTCGTGCGTCAGCATGGTGAGCGCCTCATAGGCGATCGAGGTCTCGAGCACCTGGTCGAGGGCGGTCTTGAGCTGCTTGTTGACCGAAGCCTTCGACCAACGTACCGCCCACACCGGCTGGGCGGCGAGCTCGCGGGCGATCTCCATCGCCCGGTCGACGACTTCCGCCTTCGGATAGGCGTAGTTGACCAGGCCCATGGCGGCCGCCTCGGCTCCGCGCAGCAGCTTGCCACGCATCAGGAACTCCTTCGCCTTCTGCGGTCCGACCGCCAGCGGCCAAACCACCGCGCCGCCGTCGCCGGCGACGAGGCCGACCTTGATGTGGGTGTCGCCCAGGCGCGCGTCGTCGGCGACGAGGCTCATGTCGGCGAAGAGGGCCAGCGTGGTGCCCAGGCCGATCGCGTCGCCGTTCACCGCCGCGATGATCGGCTGCGGGCACAGCAGCATGTGGCCGAAGATGCGCAGGGTGTTCTGCGGCACGCGCAGAGCGTACTGCAGGCCATACTCCGTCTGCGCCCGGTCGGCCATCATCTTGATGTCGCCGCCGGCGGAGAAGGCCCGGCCCGCGCCGGTGAAGACGATGACCTTGATCTTCTCGTCGCGGGCGAGATCGACCCAGATCTGCTCCAGCTCCCAGTGATTGTGCGGTCCGACCGAATTCAACTTCTCGGGGTCGTTCATCGTCAGGGTGCAAATCCCGTCCGCGTCGGTCGAGACGCTCAGGAACTTGTACTGGCTATAGTCGATGGGTTGCTCGAACGGATTCATCTGATGCTCCAAAGGAAATCGTTGGATTCAGGCGCCGGCGCGGCTCTTTTGCCAAGAGGCGAAGGTCTCGCCCCTGGCCGCGAGATCCGCAAGCAGCTTGGCGGGCTTCAGCGACGGGTCGCTCGGCGTGTCGGCGGCGAAGGCCCCCAGCCGCTCGGCGATCCGCGCCAGGCCGACCTCGTCGGCGTAGAACATCGGCCCGCCCGTCCAGCGCGGCCAGCCGTAGCCATTGGCCCAGACCACGTCGATGTCCGAGGGCCGCTGGGCGATGCCTTCCTCGAGGATGCGCGCGCCTTCGTTGATCAGCGGATAGAGCATCCGTTCGATCATCTCCTCCTGCGGGATCGAGCGACGCTCGACGCCTTCGCGCTGCGAGATCTCGATGATCAGCTGCTCGACCTCGGGGTTCGGGTTCGGAGTGCGGTCGCCCGGGTTGTAGAGGTAATAGCCGCGCCCGACCTTCTGGCCGAACCAGCCGCGCTCGCAGATCGCGTCGGCCACGGCGAACGGCGTGCCGCGCCGCTTGCGGATCGACCAGCCGATGTCCAGGCCGGACATGTCGTTGATCGCCAGCGGCCCCATCGGGAAGCCGAAGGCCTTCAGCGCGTCGTCCACGTCCTTCGGCAGGGCGCCTTTGAGCAGCAGGAGATCGACCTGGGCCGAGCGCTTGGCCACCATGCGGTTGCCGATGAAGCCGTCGCAGTTGCCGGAGATGACCGGAATCTTGGCGATCTGCCGGCCGACCGCCATGGCGGTGGCGATCGCCTCCTGGCTGCTCCTGGCGGCGCGCACCACCTCGAGCAGCTTCATGACGTTGGCCGGCGAGAAGAAGTGCATGCCCACGAAGTTTTCCGGCCGCTTCAGGTCGGTGGCCAGCTCGTCCACGTCGATGGCCGAGGTGTTGGTGGC
>CBJNAS010000198.1:0-6153 GCA_966434565.1 uncultured Phenylobacterium sp. | reverse complement strand
CAGTCGCCGCCCTGCAGCAGGAAGGCCCGCCCCTGGGCCACGTCGCCGAGCAGCGCCTTCAGCCGCCGCGCCTCGCCGGCGAACACCAGCGGCGGCATGCCGCGCAGAACCTGCTCCACCCTGGCCACCTCGCCCACGTCCGGATAGTCGGTGGGCAAGTGCTTGGCGGGCTTGGCTCTCCAGGAGGCGGGGGTCCAGTGTTCCATCGGCGTCTCGAAACAGATCATGCGCGTCCGCGCCAGAGCCGGCGCGGGCGAGCGGGCCTTCTAGCCCGATATCGTTCCGCGAATATAGGGGCTCAGGCGGTCTTTGCCGCCGGCTCGCGGTTTTCCAGCATCGCCGCAATGACCGGGATCAAGGCCCCGAGCGCCAGCCACCACTGCTGCCAGAGCCCGTAGTTGACCCAGGCGAACAGCAGGAAGGTCGCGGCCGCCCCGACGACGCCCGTCATCTCCAGGTCGGGCTGCTCGCGCGAAAGCCGCGCCAGGCCCAGGCCCCAGAAGGCCGCGGCGGCCACCGCGCCCGGCAGGCCCAGTTCGAACCACACCTGCAGCGCCCCGTTGTGCGGATGCAGGACGATGCCCGACTTCATGGTGCGGCTGGCGTCGAGCCCCCAGCCGCGGAACGGGTGCTGGGCGATCCAGTCGATGGTGTGGCTCCAGTAGCTCATCCGCGCCGACCAGGAGAGCTGGACGTCATGCTCCATTTGCGCATAGCGGCCGGTCGAGCGCACCGCCCAGACGATCGCCGGCATCAGGAAGCTCGCCGCCGCCGCGCCGGCCGCCATCAGCCGCGGCCCCATCTTCGGCCAGAGCCAGGCGACCAGCATGGCGCTGGAGGCCAGCGGCAGGGCGATGATCGGGGCGTCGGCCCCGAAGGCGTGGGCGGCGGCGACCGCGCCCGCCACGGCCGGCGCCAGCAGCGCCGCTTCCCAGCGGCGGCGCATGCCGCCGACCAGCACCGCGGGCCAGAGAACCGCCAGCACATAGGTGGAGTGGCCGATGTTGGTCCGGGCCAGGTCGATGCGGATCGGCCCGTAGTAGCGCTCGTGCAGCCAGCGATAGACGCCGGCCCCGGTCAGGGTCTCGGCGATCAGCTCGGCGCCGAAGAGGGCCAGGCCCACGGCCATGATCCGCAGCGCCAGCGCGTTCAGCCGCGGCTCCGCCCGCCTGGCCCCGCACACCGCGCTCCAGAACACCGGCAGCACCAGCGCCAGCTGGAGAATCACGCTGTGGTCCAGGCCAGTGGGCCGGTACGGGCTCCAGGTGGTGGCCGCGGCGGCCCAGATCAGCACGCCCAGCAGCACGATCAGCACCGGGCGATCCTCGTCGCCGATACGGATGGCGGGCAGGCACAGCAGGCCGATGAGCCCCATCAGGGGCGCGAAGCCCAGAGGCGCCAGCCAGGCCAGCAGCGGGATCAGCACGGCCGCGCCGACCATTACCCAGCCGCACCAGGCGGCGACCCGATCCTCGACGGCCGGCTTCGGCCGCGCCATGGCCGCCACGGTCACGCGGCCTGGCCCCAGCCCTGGGGCACGTACTTCTCGCGCAGAGTGACCAGTTCCTCGGCCAAGGTCGGATGCACGGCGCAGGTGGCGTCCCACTGGGCCTTGGTCACGCCCATCTTCAGCGCGACGGCGGCCAGCTGGATCATCTCCGGCGCATCGGGCCCCACGACGTGGCAGCCCACCACCTTCTCGGTCGCGGCCTCGACCACCAGCTTCACCAGGCAGCGTTCGGCGCTGTCGGTGAGCGCGTACTTCATCGGCTTGAAGCGGGCGAGATAGACGTCGATCTTGCCCAGCTTGTGACGCGCCTCGGCCTCGGAGAGGCCGACGGAGCCGATCGGCGGCTGGGAGAAGACGGCGGAGGCCACCATCTCGTGGTCGAAGGTGGTCGGCCGGTCGTAGAACACCGTTTCGGCGAAGGCCTGGCCCTCGCGGATCGCCACCGGCGTCAGGTTGATGCGGTTGGTGACGTCGCCCACCGCCCAGACGTTCTCAAGGTTGGTGCGGGAATAGTCGTCGACCAGCACCGCGCCGTTCTCCGCCAGCTTCACCCCGGCCTGCTCCAGCCCCAGCCCCTCGACATAGGGCTCGCGGCCCAGGGCGAACATGACCACGTCGCTCTCGCAGTGGTGGCCGTCGGTGAAGCGGCTCACCAGGCCCGTCGCGGTCTTCTCGATGGCTTCGTGCTGGGCGCCCAGGATCACCTTGATCCCGCGCTTCTCCATCTCCTCGGCGATGTGGGCGCGCAGGTCGTCGTCGAAGCCGCGCAGCACGTTGGGGCCGCGGTGGACCAGGGTCGTCTCCACGCCCAGCCCGTTGAAGATGCCGGCGAACTCGAGCGCGATATAGCCGCCGCCGGCGACGACGATCCGCTTCGGCAGCTCCGGCAGATGGAAGGCCTCGTTGGAGGTGATGGCGTGCTCGATCCCCGGCAGGCCCCAGGGCATCCAGGGCCGCGCGCCGGTGGCGATCAGGATCTTGTCGGCGCTCACCGTCCCGTGGCCCGCGACCTCCAGCGTATGCGCGCCCGTCAGCTGCGCGCGGCCGTGGACCAGCTCGGCCCCGGCGTTCTGCAGGTTGCGGACGTAGATGCCGGAGAGCCTGGCGATCTCCTTGTCCTTTTCGGCGATGAAGCGCGCCCAGTCGAAGCTGGTCTCGCCCACCGTCCAGCCGTAGCCACTGGCCGTCTTGGCCTGGTGCGAGAACTCCGAGGCGTAGACCATGAACTTCTTGGGCACGCAGCCGCGGATCACGCAGGTGCCGCCCACGCGATGCTCCTCCGCCACCAGGACCCGGGCCCCCGACATGGCGGCCAGCCGCGCCGCCCGCACCCCGCCGGAGCCCGCGCCGATGACGAAGAGATCGTAGTCGTAGCTCGCCAAGCGCGCGCTCCTTTACGGTTCGAGGGTCGTCACGCCGCCCGGCATGGCGATCAGCGCCTGGTCGGCCAGGTCGAGGAACAGTCCGTGGTCGACCACGCCGGTGACGCTCTTCAGCGCCTCGGCCAGCAGCGCCGGCTCCTCGATCCGCCCGCAGGCTGCGTCATAGATGAGGTTGCCGCCGTCGGTTCGCACGGGCTCGCCGTCCTTCAGGCGAAGCCGGGGCGCCGCCCCGATGTCGCATTCGGCGAGCGCGTCGCAGATCCGAAGCGCCGTGGTCTTGTGGCCGAAGGCCACGACCTCGATCGGCAGCGGGAATTTCCCCAGGATCGGCACGCGCTTGGCCGCGTCCGCGATGACCACGCAGCGTTTCGAGGCCTCCCAGACCAGCTTTTCGCGTAGCAGCGCCGCCCCGCCGCCCTTGATGAGCGAGAGCCCCGGCCCGATCTCGTCGGCGCCATCGACGGTGAGGTCGATCTGCCGCGTCTCGCCCAGCTCGGCGATACGCATGCCCAGGCCTGCGGCCAGCTCCGCCGTGGCCCGGGAGGTGCAGACGCAGGTGATGTCCAGCCCGCGCGCGCCCAGCGCCGTCACGAACCAGGCGGCGGTCGAGCCGGTGCCCAGGCCCACCACCATGCCGTCCTCGACCAGGGCGGCGGCGGCCTCGCCCACGGCGCGCTTCTGGGTGTCGGCGTCGTTCACGGTTTTTCTGCTCCAGCCTTGTTTCGGGCCGCCTTCTCGGCGCGCTTGCGGGTTCGGAACTCGTCGGCCCAGCCCGGCTTGACCACCTGCCGCCCACGCGCGAGCGCCAGCGCATCCGGCGGCACGTCCTGGGTGATCACCGACCCGGTGCCGGTGAAGGCGCCCGCGCCCACGCTCACCGGCGCGACCAGGGCGGTGTCGGAGCCGATGAAGGCCCCCTCGCCCACATGGGTCTGGAATTTGTCGAACCCGTCGTAGTTGCAGAAGATCGTGCCGGCGCCGATGTTGGCCCCGGCGCCCACTGTTCCGTCGCCCAGGTAGCTCAGGTGGTTGGCCTTGGCGCCCGCGCCCAGCGCGACGTTCTTCACCTCGACGAAGTTGCCCACGTGCGCCGCGGGGCCGATATCGGCGCCCGGCCGCAGCCGCGCATAGGGGCCGACGATGGCGCCCTGGCGCACCACCGCGCCCTCCAGGTGGCTGAAGGCGCGGATCACCGCCCCGGTCTCGACCTGCACCCCGGGGGCGAAGACCACGAAGGGCTCGACGGCGACGCCCGGCTCGATCTTCGTGTCGAAGGCGAAGTGAACCGTGTCCGGCGCCTGCAGGGCCACCCCGTCCGCCAGCATCCGCGCGCGCATGCGGCCCTGGAACACCGCCTCGGCCTGGGCGAGCTGCATCGGCGTGTCGCAGCCCATCACTGCGCTCTCCGGGGCGATGTGGGCCCGCACCGCCTGGCCGTCGGCGACCGCCAGCGAGACGATCTCGGTCAGGTAGTACTCGCCCTTGGCGTTGTCGTTGCTGGTGCGCGACAACCAGCCCAGCAGGCGGCGCTTCTCCGCGGCCAGCATGCCGGCATAACAGGTGGTGACCGCGAGCTCCTCGGGCGTGGCGTCCTTCGGCTCGGCGATCTTCAGCACCTGACCGTCGGGCGTGCGGACCAGGCGCCCGTACAGCAGGGCGTTCGCCGGCTCGAAGCCCAGCAGCGCCAGCTCCGCGCCGGCATTGCGCATCTCGAACAGCGGCCAGAGGTCCTCCGGCTGCAGCAGCGGGCAGTCGGCGTTGGTGACCAGCACGTCGCCCTCGAAGCCCTCCAGCGCGGGGCCGGCCGCCATCACCGCGTGGCCGGTGCCGAGCGGCGGGTCCTGCACGGCGACCGCCGCCGCGCCCAGCCGGGCCTCGACCAGGGCGCGCACCGCCGGGCTGTGGGTCCCGACCACCACGACGATGCGCTCGCAGCCGGCCTGTTCGACGGTGTCGATCACCCGGTCCAGCAGGGTGCGGCCGCCCACCTTATGCAGCACCTTGGGCGTGGCGGACTTCATCCGCGTCCCCTGGCCGGCGGCGAGGATCACGGCGGCGCGGGCAGTCATGGGCTGAAACGTCTCCGGACTTCGAGTCGTGGGGCCGACGGAAGGCCTGCCTTACCAAGCCTTGCGATCGCGCGCGAGAAGCGCCTTGCGCCGCAACCGCGACCCCGCTAGCGCCAGGATATGGCAAATGCAGGTTCCGCCCTGGAAGGGGCCGTCATCGCCTTCGATCTGGACGGCACCCTGGTCGACACCGCTCCCGACCTGATCGCGACGCTGAACGTGCTGCTGAGCCAGGAAGACCTGCCGCCGCTGCCGCTGGCGGAGGCGCGCCCCTTCATCGGCCGGGGCGCGAAGTGGCTGCTCGAGCGCGGCTTCCAGGCGGCGGGCGCCACCCTGGACGAGGCGCGGGCGCCTGAGCTGTACGAACGCTTCATCGCCCATTACCTGGACCACATCGCTGACGAGAGCCGACCCTTCCCCGGCGTCGAGGCCGCCCTCGACCGGCTGAAGAGCGAAGGCGCGCGGCTCGCGGTCTGCACCAACAAGCTGACCGACCTGTCGCTCGCCCTGCTCGACGCCCTCGACCTGACGCGTCGGTTCGACGCGGTGATCGGCGCCGACGCCACGCCCGCCTGCAAGCCTGACGCCCGGCATTTGACCACCGCCGTGGCCGCCGCGGGCGGCACGATGCGCAAAGCCCTGCTGGTCGGCGACGCACCCACCGACGCGGGCGCGGCGCGCGCGGCCGGCGCGCCGCTGATCCTGGTCAGCTTCGGCTACACCGAGATCCCCGCCCGGGACCTCGCCCCCGACCTCCTGATCGACCACTTCGACCAGCTCGCCGACGGCTGCGTCCGGCTGCTCGCCGCTTGCGGCGGCTGAGTCTCCGGGCTATATGCGCCTCCCTCACGGACGGCGCGCCCGCGCTGTCCGTCCGGCGGATGCGTAGCTCAGCGGGAGAGCACCTCGTTCACACCGAGGGGGTCACAGGTTCAATCCCTGTCGCATCCACCATTTTTCTCAATAAATTCAATGCCTTAGAGACCGACCCCTCATTCATCTTCCCCGAGCGAGCGCAAGGGGGGGCAGATTGGGCGCAGATCGTCACACCTGCATGAGCCGGTGCTCAGGATTGCGGCGGCGCGAGCCCGCGGTAACGCTCAGGGCGCCGACTGCTTGGCGCCGGCGAAGCCGCAATCAGCCCGGTGGCGGCGCCCGCCGTGCGAGGACGGCGCTGCCCTCAGGGGTGATG
>CBJNAS010000197.1:0-6156 GCA_966434565.1 uncultured Phenylobacterium sp. | reverse complement strand
CGCGCAGGAAGGCGCTGGCGTCCGCCAGGTCGCGGGCATAGGCGCTCAGCGTGTTCTTCGCCGCCGCACGCTCGACCGCCATCATCTCCAGGAAGGCCTCGACCCAGGCGGCGCCCTTGCCGCTCATGGCAGGACAAGCAGGCCTTCGACCGCGAAATTGCGGGCGTCGGCGTCGAGGCCGACCCGGTTCAGGGCGCGGATGATGCGGGCCCGTTCGCCGGGCGCAAGCCCGCCGGCGCCGGCGTCCGCGCAGCTCCAGAGCGCCAGCATGGCGGTCTCGCCCGTCAGGTGGTCCTGGGCCGCCTGGGCAAGCGCGATGTTGCGCCCGACCGGGGAGCGGCCTTCCGGGACCCCGAGCGCCGCCAGCCGACCGCGCAGGAGCGGCCCGGGCGCGCCCGCATAGGCCGCCACATAGAGCGCCGCCGCCTGGGCGGCAGGGCGGGCTGCGGCATCCGCCTTCACCGCCGCGTCGAGCAGGCGGGCTGTGAGCTCGGGCGGGACCGCGGCGCCGGTGGCCAGCGCCCGGGCGGCCACGAGGCGGTCGGAGTCGCCCGCCGGAACCGCCCAGGCCGGCTCGGCCGGCGCGCCGCCGGCGAGCGCGGCGGCCACCTCCGGCGCCGGCAGCTTCACCGTTCCAAGGTCGAGCCCGAGCTTGCGCGAGAGCGCATAGTCGAGGCCGTTGCGCGCCGCCGGCGGCCCGGGATCGCCGCCGCCGGCGAGCTTGGCGCCCATCAGCCGCGCGAACACCGGGTCCTTGGCCTGGGCCTGGGCGAGGTCGAAGGTAAGCTGGGCCTGGTCGGCGTGGCCGCCGATCGCCTGGCAGTAGGTGCGCAGCCGCAGCCAGTAGACGTCCTCCCGCCCGACGGTCAGGGCGCCCGCGATCGCGCAGGCGCCGGCGTCGTCGCACGCCAGCAGCGCCGCTTCGGCCGCGGCGCGCGACAGCTCGGGGCTGCGGTCGAGGCCCGGCGCGCGGACGAGGACGGCGGCGGCGGCCTTGACATCCCCGAGCGCCACCAGCGCCCGGGCTCGCGCGCCCAGGACCGCGGGGTCCGCGCCCAGGCCCTGGGGACCCGGCGCTCCCGTGGCGAGCACCCGCCGCGCCAGCGCCGCCGCGGCGGGCGAGAGCGGTCGCTCGGCGAGCTTCGGCAGGACGGCCAGGACGGTGTCGCCCGAGGCGTCGCGCCACAGGTCCGCCGGCAGGCCGGTCTGCCGGCCCGGCGTGGTGAAGGCGTCGGGCGCGGCGAGCGGGGCCACCTCGACGCCAGCTTTAACGCCGCTCGCAGCGCCGCCCCCAGCGCTCCCCTCAGAGCTCTGGGCAAGGGCCGGCGCGGCCGGGCCTGCGAAGGTCAAGACGGCCGCGACGGCCAGGATTCGCCTCATAAGCCCCGACCATACCCCCGGCTCGGAGTTGGCGCGAGGGCGCCGGCTCGTGTAAGCCTGCGCCATTCATGGACCGTTTCGAACCGCTGCGCCGTCGCACCATCGCCCTGGTCGGCCTCATGGGAGTGGGCAAGTCGAGCGTGGGCCGACGGTTGGCCAATGCGCTCGGGCTTCCGTTCCGCGACGCCGACGCCGAGGTGGAGGCCGCAGCGGGGCGTTCCATCCCCGACATCTTCGCCGAGCTGGGCGAGGCCGCCTTCCGGGAGGGCGAGCGGCGGGTCATTGCGCGCCTGCTGGAAGAGGCGCCGCACGTGCTGGCGACCGGCGGCGGAGCCTTCATGGACCCCAAGACCCGCGACCTGATCAAGGCCAGGGCGGTCTCGGTCTGGCTGAAGACCGACCTGGAGGTCCTGGCCCGCCGGGTGGCGCGCAAGGACAACCGGCCGCTGCTCGTCGGCCGGGACCCGCTCGAGGTGCTGAAGGCCCAGGCCGAGGCGCGCTATCCGGGATACGCCGGGGCCGACATCACCGTCGAGACCGGCGACGCGCCGCACCATGTGACCGTCGATCAGCTGCTGCGAGCGCTCTCGGCCTATCTCGAGGAGTCTTCGTGATGACGGGCGCCACTTCCCTCCCCTTCCTGGGGAGGGACAGGCCGCGCCAGCGGCCAGGGTGGGGAAGTGAGGGCCAAACGCCGGGCTCTCAGCTTGATCCCCACTTCCCCGCCCTGCCCGGCTTCGCCGGGCTGTCCCTCCCCATGAAGGGGAGGGAAGGATGAGTCGCAGAGTCCCTGTCGGCCTGGGCGCCCGGGCCTATGATGTCGTCATCGGCTCCGGCCTGCTCGCCGGCGCCGGCGCCCGCATCGCGCCCTTCACCCGGCGCGGACGCCTCGCGGTGGTCAGCGACGAGACGGTGTGGGGGCTGCACGGCCCGGCGCTTACCGCCGCGCTGGAGGCCGCTGGCCTGAAGGTCTTCCCGCTGGTCGTCCCGCCCGGGGAGCAGACCAAGAGCTTCGAGGGCCTGGCCGAGGTCATCGACGGGCTGCTGGCGCTGGAGCTGGACCGCGGCGACCTGGTCTGCGCCTTGGGCGGCGGGGTGGTGGGCGACCTCACCGGCTTCGCCGCGGCCATCTACAAGCGCGGGATCGACTTCGTGCAGATCCCCACCACCCTGCTGGCCCAAGTGGACTCCTCGGTGGGCGGCAAGACGGCGATCGACACCCCGCGGGGCAAGAACCTGGTGGGCGCCTTCCACCAGCCCAGGCTGGTGCTGGCGGACCTGGGCGTGCTGGCCACCCTCTCCGACCGCGAGATGCGGGCCGGCTATTCGGAGGTGATCAAATACGGCCTGCTGGGCGATTTCGGCTTCTTCGAGTGGCTGGAGGCGGACGGCGCCAAGGTGCTGGCGCGCGATCCCGAGGCGCTGGCCCATGCGGTCGCGCGTTCCGTCGAGATGAAGGCCGAGATCGTCGCGGAGGACGAGAAGGAGCAGGGCCGCCGGGCGCTGCTCAACCTGGGCCACACCTTCGGCCACGCCCTGGAGGCCGAGACCGGCTACGGCGAGGCCCTGCTGCACGGCGAGGCCGTGGCGGCGGGCCAGGCGCTCGCCTTCCGCTTCTCCGCCGCCCAGGGGCTTTGCCCCGGCCAGGACGCCCGGCGCGCCACAGCGGCCATCGCCGCGGCCGGCCTGCCCACGCGGCTGGACGAGATCCCGGGCCACCCGTTCGACGCCGCCCGGCTGGTTCGCCACATGGCGCAGGACAAGAAGGCCGAGGCCGGACGCCTGACCTTCATCCTTGCCCATGGACTGGGGAACGCCTTCGTGGCGAAGGATGTCGACGCCGAGGCGGTGACCAGCTTCCTGCTGGCGGAGGGAGCCCGCTAGATGACCGCGCTGATCGCGCTCGCGCCGATCGTCTTCGGCCTTCTGGCGCTCTCGGCTTTCTTCTCCGCCGCGGAGACGGCGCTGACGGGCGCAAGCCGCGCGCGCATGCACCAGCTGGAACGCGACGGCGACCGGGCGGCGCGGCGGGTGAACACCCTGATCTCCGACCAGGAGACGATGATCGGCTCCGTGCTGCTGGGCAACAACCTGATTAACATCCTGGCCTCCTCGCTCGCCACCGAGGTGCTGACCCGGGCGATCCCGGGGGCCTGGGGGGTGGCGGTCGCCACCGGCCTGATGACCGTGCTGGTGCTGGTCTTCGCCGAGGTGCTGCCGAAGACCCTGGCCATCCTGCGCTCCGACGACGTGGCGCGCTGGCTCTCCGCGCCGACACTGGTCGTGGTGCGCCTGGCCGGGCCGGTGATCAACGCCATCCAGTGGGTGATCCGCAGGACGCTCGGCCTGTTCGGCGTGCGGATGGGCATGGAGATGGACGTGCTGGCCGCCCACGAGGAGATCCGCGGCGCGGTCGAGTACCACCACTCGGAAGGCCTGGTGGAGACCCGCGACCGCTACATGCTGGGCGGGGTGCTCGACCTGGCGGAGATGGACGTCGGCGAGGTCATGGTCCACCGCAAGGCGATCTCCATGATCGACGGGGACCTGGCGCCGCGCGAGATCCTCGCCGAGGTTCTGGCCAGCGCGCACACCCGGCTGCCAATCTACCGCGAGGACCCCGAGAACATCGTCGGCGTGCTGCACGCCAAGGACCTGCTGCGGGCCCTGGCCAAGGTGGACGGCGACATCGACGGGCTGGATATCGGCGGCATCATCCGCGAGCCCTGGTTCATTCCCGAGACCACCAGCCTCAAGGACCAGCTCGCCACCTTCCTGAAGCGGCAGAGCCACTTCGCCTTGGTGGTCGACGAGTACGGCGCGCTGAAGGGCCTGGTGACGCTCGAGGACATCCTCGAGGAGATCGTCGGCGAGATCGAGGACGAGCACGACGTCGCCGTGCCCGGCGTGCGTCCGGGGCCGGACGGGTCGGTGATGGTCGACGGCTCGGTCACCATCCGCGAGCTGAACCGCGCGCAGAACTGGGACCTGCCGGACGACGAGGCGGTGACGGTGGCCGGGCTCCTGATCAACGAGGCCCAGCGGATTCCCGAGGCGGCGCAGGAGTTCCGCTTCCATGGCCACCGCTTCAGGGTGGCCGAGCGCAAGGCCAACCAGATCACGGTGCTGCAGATCTGGCCGCCCGAGCCCGCAGAGGACTGATCCTCCGTCCGTCGTCGGCAGGCTGAGCCCTGGCCGCAAAAGCCGCCCGCCAAGCGCTTGACCTCCGTCAGCAAAAGGCGAGATCGTCGGGAACCGACGACGGGACGGCGTCGTTTAGTGAAGCTTGATCAAGATTTGGGGGTCTTCCGTTCCAATGTTTCGGTTTACAGCCGCAGCTCCGCTTCCCCACCCGGTGGAATCCGCATGACCAGTAAGCTTGAAGGCCTCAAGGTCCTCGTGGTCGAGGACGAGATGATGGTCTCGATGCTGATCGAGGACATGCTCTCGGACCTGGGCTGCACCATCGTCGGCCCCGCCTCCCGCCTCGATGAGGCGATGCAGCTGGCGCGCGAGGCGGAGCTCGACTGCGCGGTGCTCGACGTCAACCTGGGCGGTCAGCCGATCTTCCCGCTGGCCGACCTGCTACGCGAAAAGGGCGCGCCCTTCGCATTCGCCACCGGCTACGGCGACGCGGGCCTGCGCGACGTGGACCGCGGCTCGCCGGTGCTGCAGAAGCCGTTCCGCGAAGGCGACCTTGCCCGAGTGCTCAGCGAGCTCGCCACGAACGCGGCGTGATCTCCCTCCCTTTGGGGCTACGGGATTCACACTGTCTGCGCCGAACGCCCAATGGAGAGGGAAGCCAGCCGCGGTCCAGCGCAAGCGGCGGGCGGACTCAGTCCTCACCGGGCGCCAGGGCCTTGACGGACAGGGCGTGGACTGGTCCGGCCAGCTCCTCGGCGAGCGCGCGGTAGACCATGCGCTGGCGCGCCACCTTGGCGGTCCCGGCGAAGGCTTCCGATTCGATCAGCACGTTGAAGTGGCTCTCGCCGCCCGGGCGGGCGCCCGCGTGCCCGTGGTGGCGCGCAGAGTCGTCCTCGACCTCCAACCTGCTCGGTCTGAAGGCTTGTGTCAGCTTGTCGCGGATCGCTTCGGCTATGGCGCCCATCTGCAGCTTTTCAATTCTTGAACCCTACGTTCCTGCCCCCATACTTGCCGCATGGCCGGCGCGTTTCAATACAAGCCCAAGTTCCGCGACATCCGCGTACGCCCGCCCTCCAAGGAGGAGGCCGAGGCGGCCGCGGCTGCGGCGGACGTGAACGCCCTCAAACCGGGGGAGCGGGCCTGCGACCATCCGGGCTGCCGCCGGGCGGCCACCGCCCGCGCGCCGAAGTCGCGCCAGCTGCTCAACGAGCACTACTGGTTCTGCCAGCCGCATGCGGCCGACTACAACCGCAACTGGGATTTCTTCGCGGGCATGAGCGAGGGCGAGATCCGCGAACGTCAGCAGCAAGAGGCGTTCACGGGCGGACGCCCCACCTGGGAAATGAAGGCCGGCCGCTTCTCGCGCGAGGCCGCCGCCTTCGCCGCCAAGTTCGGCAAGGGCGAGGGCTATCGCGATCCCTTCAACCTGTTCGGCCGCAGCGGTCCGCAGGCGCGTCCGGCGCCCGAGCCGGAAGACCCGCGCATCGGCAAGATCGAGCGCAACGCCCTGGCCGAGCTCGACCTGGAGCCGGGCGTCGACGGCCCCAAGATCCGCGCCCGCTACACCGAGCTCCTGCGCCGCCTGCATCCCGACGCCAACGGCGGCGACCGCGCCGGCGAACAGCGCCTGCA
>CBJNAS010000196.1:0-6171 GCA_966434565.1 uncultured Phenylobacterium sp. | reverse complement strand
ACTTCCTCGAGGATGTTCAGCATCTCGCGGCCCACATTGCCCGTGGCGCCGACGACGGCCACCCGGTAACCCATCGCAAAGTCTCCAAAAAAGCTGGGGGAGCGCTCCGTTACGCGTTCCGCGCCCCTGACGCAAGGACAGGAAATGGAAAGCCCGCGGCCAGGCTGCAAGGCGAGGATGACGGAAACGCCCCCTCAGCCAGCTTCGCTGACAGCTCCCCCGCTTCGCGGTGGAGCCTCCTGGCTACATCCTCCACCGCGAAGCGGGGGAGGTGGATCAGCGCGCCAGCGCCGAGACGGAGGGGGCGTTCGGCCTTAGGCGTCCTCGGTCTTCAGCGTCCCATAATACGCGCTGACCTTGCCCAGGCCGGCCAGCACCGCCTGCGCGCCCTCCGGCGGCAGCTCGGTGGTGATCAAGAGCCGCCAGGCGCGCAGGTGCACGCCGACGGCCTCGGCGTCGTAGCGTTCCTGGGTGAGCAGGTGGTCGATCAGGTCGCAGAGGCTGTGCAGGGCCACGTCGACGCTGCCTGCGCCGCAGATGTCGCCCAGGCCGATGCCCTGCACGGCCGCCTCATAGAGCTCCGTGAGGGCGGCGTCGTCGAACGCCGGGCCCATGCGGGCGAAGAGTCCTTCGGCGGCCTCGAGCCGCTGCTGCAGCTCGCCGATGCACTGGGGCCGCAGCTCCTGCAGGTTGGCCTGGGCCGCCGCCAGCGCCTCGGCCGCGGGCGGACCGCCCGGCGTCCGCAGCTGCTGGGCCAGGCGCTGCTTGGGGACGGTGAAACGCGCGGTGCTCATCTATCCCCCGTCAGTTCCGGTGTTGAGCGCGCCCTCGTCGAACGGATCGACGACCGCCTCGGCCGCGGCGGCGGGCGCCTGCGGCAGCGGCGTGGCCGAGAAGTCCTCACGCCGGCGCCCCTTCTGGTTCTTCGGCGGGCCGACGTTGCGGAAGCGCCGGTCGGGGCCGACGTAGGTGTCGGAGAACAGGAACTTCCGCTCTTCCTTGGACGACCAGATGATCCGCTCGAGCATGGTGATCGGCGGAAAGGGCTTCTTGATGATGATGTGCGCGCCGCAGTCGCGGGCCCGCGAGATCTGACTGCGCGGGGTATGCGAGGTGGTCATCAGCACCGGCGTGTAGCAGTTGGGCTCGCCGGCCTCACGACGCATCCAGCGCACGAAGTCGTAGCCCTCGCCCGTGGGCGCCAGGCTGTCGACGATGGCCAGGTCGATCTGGTTTCCCTCGACGGCCTCCCGGGCGGCATCGGTGTCGGTGCAGCGGAACAGGTTCTTGGCGCCGAGGCCGGTGACGATCTGCACCAGGATGGTCATCCCGAGGGGGGTCGCGTCCAGCAGCAGGACCGCGGAGTCCTTCAGGTTGAAGCGGGCGCGCGAGGTCGGATCGAGGCCCATGGCTCAGTGTTCAACCTGTACCCCGGTGGACGTGCGGCGCCCATCGAGCCAGAACGGGGTTAACAGCCGCTTTCCAGCCCAGCCTTTTCCGTCGAGCCTTTTTCGGGCAGGCGCTCAGAGCGCGGCGATCACCGCCGCGCCCATTTCGACGGTGGTCAGCTGGCCGCCGATGTCGGCGGTGCGGGCGCCCGCCTCCAGCGCCTGTTTGACCGCGGCGAACAGCCGGTCCGCCAGCTCGGCGCGGCCCAGCGACCAGCGCAACGCCATCTCGAAGGAGAGGATCGCCGCCAGCGGATTGGCCACCCCCCTGCCCGCGATATCCGGGGCCGAGCCGTGGATCGGCTCGTAGAGCCCCGGCGCGCCGGGCATGCCCAGCGCCGCCGAGGGCAGGAGGCCGAGGCCGCCGGTCAGCTGCGAGGCCTCGTCGGAGAGGATGTCGCCGAACAGGTTGTCGGTGACGATGACGTCGAACTGCTTGGGCGCGCGGACCAGCTGCATGGCGGCGTTGTCGGCCAGCATGTGCTCGAGCTCGACGTCGGCGAACTCGCGCGCGTGCAGCTCGCTGACGACCTCGCGCCACAGCAGGCCGGAGTCCATCACATTGGACTTCTCGCAGCTGGTGACTTTGTTGCGCCGTCCACGGGCGAGCTCGAAGCCGATGCGCGCCAGCCGCTCGATCTCGGCGGTGGTGTAGACCTGGGTGTCGACGGCGCGCTTGCCGCCCTCGGGCAGGGCCTCGATGAAGCGCGGGCTGCCGAAGTAGATCCCGCCGGTCAGCTCGCGCACGATCATCACGTCGAGCCCCTCGACCAGGTGGCGCTTAAGGCTGGAGGCGTCGGCCAGCGGCTGGAAGCAGAGCGCGGGACGCAGGTTGGCGAAGACGTTCATGCCGGCGCGTAGCGCCAGCAGGCCCGCCTCCGGGCGCTTGTCACGCGCGACGCCGGCCCACTTGGGCCCGCCGACCGCGCCCATCAGCACGGCCTTCGACGCCTTGGCCGCCGCGAGCGTCTCCTCGGTGAGCGGCGCGCCGGACTGGTCGTAGCTGCAGCCGCCGAACGCCCGCTCGTCGATCGCCAGGTCGGGGGCCAGCACGGCGGCCACCTTGCGCACCTCGGCGATCACCTCCGGGCCGATGCCGTCGCCGGGCAGCAGGAGCAGGTCGGTCATGGGATGGGTTCCTCGGCGATGGATTGGTGCGCGGTCGTCGTAGGCGAAGCTGCGCGGCAAAAAAACCCCGCTCGTCCCGCTTTCGCGGGGAATATCGGGAGGGGGTGGCTGGCGGCTAGGCTTCGCGCTCGCCGGCGACCTCAAAGACGGTGAGCCGCCGGTCGTAAAAGCCCAAGGCTTCGCGGGCCTGGCGCCAGGCGGCCATGTGCGACGTCTGGAAGTGAGCGTCGAGGCGCGACTGGTCCGCCCAATGCTCGAAGACATGGATCAGGCCGGGGTCGTCCAGGTCGATTCCGTAGGAATAGACGAGGCAGCCCGCCTCTTCGCGCGTGGCGGCGATCACCGCCCGCAGGTGTGGCCGAAAGGCGTCCAGGCTGTCCGGGGGAATGCGGAACGTCCCGGCCACGATGACGCTCACGCTCCCTCCAGCCAGGGCTGGGCCAGCGCCTGCTTCATTTCGTAGAGGTCGATCTGCTTGGCCCGCTGCAGGGTCTCGCCGATGGCGTCGAGGCCCTTCAGCATCTTCTCCTTGCGCGCCGGATCGATCTCGAAGCGGAACACCTTGCCCGACGGCGAGGTGACCGTCTGGGCTTCCAGGTCGACGCTGACCACATGGTTGCCGCCTTTCGCCTCGGCCGTCAGGTCCTGGACCTCCTCGACCTTCAGCACCACCGGCAGCAGGCCGTTCTGGAAGCAGTTGTTGTAGAAGATGTCGGCGAAGCTGGTGGAGATCACGCAGCGGATGCCGAAGTCCATCAGCGCCCAGGGCGCGTGCTCGCGGCTGGAGCCGCAGCCGAAATTGTCGCCGGCCACCAGCACGCCCGCGCCCTTGTACTCCGCCCTGTTGAGCACGAAATCCGGCCGCTCCCGTCCCTGCTCGTCGAACCGGAAGTCGTAGAACAGGCCCTTGCCCAGCCCTTCGCGCTCCACGGTCTTGAGGAACTGCTTGGGGATGATCTGGTCGGTGTCGATGTTGGCCAGCGGCAGGGCGGCGGCCTTGGCGTCGAGGCGGGTGAAGGCTTGCATCACAGATAATCCCGGACGTCGGCGATGTGGCCGGCGATGGCGGCGGCGGCCGCCATGGCGGGGCTCAGCAGGTGGGTGCGTCCGCCGCGGCCCTGGCGGCCTTCGAAGTTGCGGTTGGAGGTGGAGGCGCAGCGCTGGCCGGGCGTGAGGCGGTCGGGGTTCATGCCCAGGCACATCGAGCAGCCGGGCTCGCGCCATTCGAAGCCCGCGGCCTTGAAGATCTCGTCAAGGCCCTCGTCTTCGGCCTGCAGGCGCACGAGGCCGGAGCCCGGCACGACCATGGCCCGCACGCCCGGCGCGACCGTCCGGCCCCCCTCGAGTGCTTTGGCGGCAATTTTCGCCGCTTCGCGCAGGTCCTCGATGCGGCTGTTGGTGCAGGAGCCGATGAAGACGACGTCGACCTTGGCCTCGGTGATCGGCTGGCCGGCGGCAAGGCCCATGTACTCCAGCGCCCGCTCGGCCGAGGCGCGCTTGTCGGCCGAGGCGAAGACCGCGGGGTCCGGCACGACGTCGGTGACGGCGATCACGTCCTCGGGGCTGGTGCCCCAGGTGACCAGCGGAGCGATCGTCGCCGCGTCGATGACGATCTCGCGGTCGAACACCGCGTCCGGATCGGAGAAGAAGGTCTTCCACCAGGCCAGGGCCATCTCCCAGGCCCCGCCTTTCGGCGCCGCAGGGCGGCCCCTGACGTAGTCGAAGGTGGTCTCGTCGGGGGCGACCAGGCCCGCCCGCGCGCCGGCCTCGATGGTCAGGTTGCAGAGCGTCATGCGCCCTTCCATCGACAGCCCGCGCACCGCCTGGCCCGCGTACTCGATGACGTAGCCGGTGCCGCCCGCCGTGCCGATCTCGCGGATCACCGCCAGCGCCAGGTCCTTGGCGCCCACCCCGGGGGCGGGCTCGCCTTCGATGCGGACCCGCATGTTCTTCGACTTCTTCGCCCGCAGGGTCTGGGTGGCCAGCACATGCTCGACCTCGGAGGTGCCGATGCCGTGGGCCAGCGCCCCGAACGCGCCGTGGGTGGAGGTGTGCGAATCCCCGCAGACGATGGTCATCCCGGGCTGGGTGCGGCCCTGCTCGGGCCCCACCACATGGACGATGCCGTTGCGCGGATCGCCCATCGGGAAGAACTCGATCCTGTTGTCGCGGACATTGCGCTCCAGCGTCTGCAGCTGCAGGCGCGCCTCTTCGTCCGCCACATTGGGCACGCCGAAGCCCTGGCCCTCGGTCGGCACGTTGTGGTCGGCCACCGCGAGCGTGCGGTCCGGCCGCCGCACGGGCCGATGGTTCGCCCGAAGGCCCGCGAAGGCCTGCGGCGTGGTCACCTCGTGGATCAGGTGCAGGTCGATGTAGAGGATCGCCTCGCCGTCCTGTTCGTCGACGACGTGGGCGTCCCAGATCTTGTCATAGAGGGTCTTGCCGGACATGGGGCTGCATCTAGGTCCCCGCCCCCGCCTCCGTCTAGTAGCTGCGGCGCTGCAACCGCCTGGATCTCGGTGATATTCGCCGCATTAGTAGTAGCGTTTGGCGAGGAGCGCGCTCTCCGCGGCGCAGCGGGCCTGATCCGGGGCCTGGCCGGACTGGCGCGCCGCTTCGAGCTCGCCACGCGCGACCTCGAGATCGACCTTGAACTTGTGCGACGAATGCAGCGCGGCCGTGAAGGCGGCCCCTTCGACCCGGCCGGCCTCGACGGCGCTCGGCGTGTGGACGCCGCATATGACGCGGCTCTCGCCATAGGCGCGGCCGCGCACCAGGATGTCGCGGGCGTGGTCGGGCGCGATTTCCGCGAGCAGCAGCGCGGTCATCCAGCCCCAGGTCGCGTGTCCGGAGGGATACTCCGGGCTGTTGGCGAGCTCATAGGTTTTGGCCACGCAGATGTCGCCGGATTGTGACAGGTAGGGCCGCGGGCGCTTGAAGTACTGCTTGGCGGCCTGCAGCGACTGGCTCTCCTCGCGTTCCAGGTCGGTCAGCAGCGACGCGAGCCCCGGGACGTTGGACGGGGTCAGCGTGACCCCCATGGCGCAGCTGAAGGCGTCAAGGGTGCCGGCGATGCTCTGGTCGTCGTCG
Organism: uncultured Phenylobacterium sp.; assembly: GCA_966434565.1. Classification (GTDB taxonomy): domain Bacteria; phylum Pseudomonadota; class Alphaproteobacteria; order Caulobacterales; family Caulobacteraceae; genus Phenylobacterium. The sequence goes on along the minus strand of CBJNAS010000196.1, from coordinate 505 downwards.
CGGCGCGCCAGCGCCCAGCGCGGCGATCCGGCCAGCGCGCGCGTGGCCTGGAACACCCGCCGTTCTGCCTCGCCGGCGACGGACGACGGCTCGGGCGGGCTCTCCAGGATCTGCGGGTCCAGGGTCGCGCCGTCGGCGAGGTAGTTCTCGGGAGGCGGGGCCTGCGCGTTCCCATCGTCCGGGGCGGCCTCGGTCGCGCTCGGCGGCGCCGGGCTCGCCGCGGCGGAGATGTCGCCCGGCAGGCCGACAGGGCGCTTCGGCTTGGCGAAGATGAAGGCGGCGGAACCCAGGATCGCGACCACGCCGATGGCCGACAGCGCCAGGGCTCCCGCGGAAATCTTGGCGCGCGCTCGTCTTCGTTCGACTTTCGGCATGTCCATCGCTGCGGGAAGTCGCGAGGCGGGCGACGCCCGTACGCTAGCTTGGCCGCGCGGGCGGCTCAAGCGGCAAGCAGCACGCCCCCTCAGTCGGCTTCGCCGACAGCTCCCCCGCTTCGCAGGGGAGC
>CBJNAS010000195.1:0-6226 GCA_966434565.1 uncultured Phenylobacterium sp. | reverse complement strand
CCGGTTGGTCTTCAGCGCCTCCATGATGAAGGCGTTGGCCGTGCGATCGCCCGCCTGGCCCAGCGCCTTGTCCTGGAAGAGGCCCGAGGCCTGCAGCTCGACGAGGATCCGCCCGGCGGTCTCGGCGATATGCCGGGCGAGTTCGACGTCGTTCATGTCCGCCACCGCGCTCATCCGATCAGCCTTTCGACGATCAGGTCGGCCGCCTGTTCCGGGGTCATCTTGGTGGTGTCGATGCGGATCTCCGCATCGGTCGGCGGCTCGTAGGGGCTGTCGATGCCGGTGAAGTTGGCGAGCTGGCCGGCGCGGGCCTTCTTGTAGAGCCCCTTCACGTCGCGCGCCTCGGCGTCGGCCAGCGGGGTGTCGATGAACACCTCGATGAACTCGCCGGGTTGCATCATCTCGCGCACCATCTGCCGCTCGGCCCGGAACGGCGAGATGAAGGCGGTCAGCACGATCAGGCCGGCGTCGGTCATCAGCTTCGCCACCTCGCCGACGCGGCGGATGTTCTCCACCCGGTCGGCCTCGGTGAAGCCGAGGTCCTTGTTCAGCCCGTGACGCACGTTGTCGCCGTCGAGCAGGAAGGTGTGGCGGTTCATCCGCACCAGCTTCTTCTCGACCAGGTTGGCGATGGTCGACTTGCCGGCCCCCGAGAGGCCGGTGAACCACAACACCGCCGGCTTCTGGTTCTTCAGGTCGGCGTGCTTCTCGCGCGTGATGTCGAGCGCCTGCCAATGCACGTTCTGGCTGCGCCGCAGCGAGAAGTGCAGCATGCCGGCGGCGACGGTGGCGTTGGTGATCTTGTCGATCAGGATGAAGCCGCCGAGGTCGTGGCTCTGCTCGTAGGGCTCGAACACCAGCTGCCTGTCGGTCGACAGGTTGGCCACGCCGATGGCGTTGAGCTCCAGCGTCTTGGCCGCCAGGTGCTCCATGGTGTTGACGTTCACCTGGTACTTCGGCGGCTGCACCTGCACCGAGACGGTCTGGGCGCCCAGCTTCAGCCAGTAGGGCCGCGACGGGATCATCGGCTCGTCCGACATCCAGACGATGGTGGCTTCGAACTGGTCGGCCGCCTGCGGCGGGTTGTCGGCCGTGGCGATCACGTCGCCGCGGGAGCAGTCGATCTCGTCGGCGAAGCAGACCGTGACCGACTGGCCGGCCACGCCCTCGTCCAGGTCGCCGTCGAAGGTCACCACGCGGGTGACGGTCGAGGTCTTGCCCGACGGCAGGATGCGGACGGCGTCGCCCGGCTTGACCGTGCCCGTGGCGATCAGGCCGGAGAAGCCGCGGAAGTCGAGGTTCGGCCGGTTGACCCACTGCACCGGCATGCGGAACGGCTTGGCCTGGTCGGAGGTCTCGTCGAGCTCGACGCTCTCCAGGTGCTCGATCAGCGACGGGCCCCGGTACCAGGGGGTGTTGGCCGACGGCGCCTTGGTGATGTTGTCGCCCTTGAAGCCGGAGATCGGCATCGGCACGAAGTGCTTGATGCCGATGCTGTCGGCGAAGGCGCGGTAGTCGGCGACGATCGCCTCGAACCTGGCCTGGTCGTAGTCGATCAGGTCCATCTTGTTCACGGCCAGCACGATGTTGCGGATGCCGATCAGGTGGGCCAGGTAGGAGTGCCGCCGCGTCTGGGTCAGCACGCCCTTGCGCGCGTCGATCAGGATCACCGCCAGGTCGGCGGTCGAGGCGCCGGTCACCATGTTGCGCGTGTACTGTTCGTGGCCGGGGGTGTCGGCGACGATGAACTTGCGCTTCTCGGTGGCGAAGAACCGGTAGGCGACGTCGATCGTGATGCCCTGTTCGCGCTCGGCCGCCAGGCCGTCGACGAGCAGGGCGAAGTCGATCTCCTGGCCCTGGGTGCCGACGCGCTTGGAGTCGTCCTCCAGCGCCGCCAGCTGGTCCTCGAAGATCATCTTGGAATCGTACAGCAGCCGCCCGATCAGGGTCGATTTGCCGTCGTCCACCGAGCCGCAGGTGATGAAGCGCAACAGGCTCTTGTGCTGGTGCTGCTCGAGATAGGCGTCGATGTCCTGGGCGATCAGGTCGTCGGCCTTGTACTCGTAGCCCTGGCTCTGCAGGTCAGGCGCCGGGAGGGTGGTCTCGTTCATCAGAAATACCCTTCCTGCTTCTTCTTCTCCATGCTGGCGGCGCCGGCGTCCTTGTCGATGACGCGGCCCTGGCGCTCGGAGGTGGTGGTGAGCAGGGTTTCTTGAATGACTTCAGGCAGCGTCGAGGCCTTGCTCTCGACCGCGCCGGTCAGCGGATAGCAGCCGAGCGTGCGGAAGCGGACGGAGCGCATCTGCGGCGTCTCGCCCGGGTTCAGGCGGAACCGGTCGTCGTCGACCATCAGCAGCATCCCGTCACGCTCCACCGTCGGGCGCTCGGCGGCGAAGTAGAGCGGCACGATCGGGATGTCCTCCAGGTGAATGTATTGCCAGATGTCCAGCTCGGTCCAGTTGGAGATCGGGAACACCCGGATCGACTCGCCCTTGGCCTTCTTGGCGTTGTAGAGCCGCCAGAGCTCGGGGCGCTGGTTCTTCGGATCCCAGCGGTGGTTGGCCGAGCGGAACGAGAAGATGCGCTCCTTGGCGCGGCTCTTCTCCTCGTCGCGGCGCGCGCCGCCGAAGGCCGCGTCGAAGCCGTACTTTTCGAGCGCCTGCTTCAGGCCTTCCGTCTTCCACATGTCGGTGTGCAGCGGGCCGTGGTCGAACGGGTTGATGCCGCGCTCCATGGCCTCCGGGTTGTGGTAGACCAGCAGCTCCATGCCGCTCTCGCGCGCCATGCGGTCGCGCAGCTCGTACATGGCCTTGAACTTCCAGGTCGTGTCCACGTGCAGCAGCGGAAACGGCGGCGGCGACGGATAGAACGCCTTGCGCGCCAGGTGCAGCATGACCGCGGAATCCTTGCCCACCGAATAGAGCATCACCGGACGCTCGACCTCGGCGACCACCTCCCGCAGGATGTGGATGCTCTCGGCCTCGAGGCGTTGCAGGTGGGTCAGCTTGTGATGCGAGCCCGCCATCAGGTCTCCTTCCTCCGCTTGTCATCATCGATATGGGACTGCGGCGCGGTCTTGCCCTCCCAAATGGGAGGTATTAGCTTTTTCCCATGCAAATTTCGCCGACTGACGAAAGGGAGCTGCTGACGGTCCTGCACGAGGGCATGCACGAGCGGCCGGCCTGGGCCACCTTCCTGGGGCGGCTGCGACGCCGGGTCCGGGCGGCCAGCGCGCGCCTGCTGCTCGCCCGCGGCGACGCGGCGATCGATGTCGCGGCGCGGATCAACCAGCGCGACGTCGAGATCCGGACGCGCGCGCTCAACGAGCCCTACGATCCGATCCCCTACGGCAGTCTGCGCCCGGAGCGCGTCTACGCCTTCGCCGAGTTCCAGGCCCCGCCGCCGTTCGCCGGCCGGATCGTCCGCGCCGGGGCGGAGGACCTCGACGCCTGGCTGACGATCACCAGCGCGGAGGACGACTTCACCCCTCACGACGCGGCCTTTCTGGGCGTTCTGGCCCCGCACCTCGGCATCGCGCTGCGCAACTATGCGCTCGTCGAGCGCGACCGCCTGCAGCGCCAGGCCGGCGACTGGGCCTTGCGCCGGCTGGGCCGCGGCTGGATGGCCCTGACGGCGAGCGGCCGGATCGTCGGAGCGGACGAGCTGGCCGAGAAGGTGCTGCGCGAGGGCGTCCACCTGCGGCAGACGACGGAGCGGCGGCTGCTGGCCGCCGCGCCTGCCGCGCACCAGCGCCTGACCCGCGCGATCGAGGCGGCGGCGTCCGATCCCCGGGCTGCGCCGCACGCGGTGCGGATCGCCGAGGACCCGCAGCTCGAATTGCTGGTGGCGCCGATCGATCCCGCCGGTCCGGACGGCCCGATTATCGGCGCCGCCGCGGTCGCGCACATCCAGGCCGCTCCGCCCATGTCCGCGGACCCGGCGAGCGCGCTGGGCGAGCTGTTCGACCTGTCTCCCGCCGTCGCCCGTTTCGCCTGGGCGCTTGGACGCAACGGCGGGATCGCGGAATCGGCGGAGGAGCTCGGCCTCACCATCGAGACGGCGCGGTTCTATTCCAAGCAGCTCTACGCCAAGCTCGGCGTGAAGGGGCAGGCGGAGCTGGCCCGCCGCATCCTGACGAGCGCGGCCGCACTGGCTTAGCCGCCCAGCCACGGCAAGGACCTGGTCTCGGCGGGCGGTCCGGGGGCCGGATCTGCGAATCCCGACACTGCTCTGGCCTACATCCGCCAGACCGCGCGCGAGGCGATCGGGACCGGCCAGACGCCGCCCGGACCGATCCAGCCGAAGGGCCAGGCCGGGCCGCTGTGAGGCCGCCGCTCAGTCGATGCGCACGTGGGCCACGGCCCAGCGGTCGGCGTAGAGCCTGCGCCAGCCCGGCCGGCGGTCCATCAGCTCGACTGCCGGATCGTCCGGCGACAGCAGGGTCCAGCCGATGTTCCAGCGCCTCAGCAGGGCGTCGAGCGCCGCGGGGTCGCCGCGTTCGGCGCGGACCGCCTCCGCCAGGAAGGCGTCGCCGTACATGTCGCCGCGCCCGTCGATGAAGGGCCGCACGCCGCGGGCGATCAGATACCCGCCGAAGCCGTAGGCGTTGAACACCGGCCGGGCCGCGACCACGGCTGGAACGTGGGCCAGCGTGGTGACCGGAGCGCTGACGCCGTCGGTCCGGACCACCGGCATGGCCAGGCGCGCCGCCGCGAGCAGGGCCGCGGCGAGGGCGACGCCGAACGCGAGCCGCCGGCCGGAGCTCGCCTGGGGCGCCCTGGGCGCAGCCTCGCCGAGCGGCTCGGCCAGCAGCAACGCGCCGACGATCGCCAGCACGATGACATGTCGGCTCTGCTGCAGGGCCATGTGCGTCAGCAGCAGCAGCAGCACGAGGCGGACGGGCGCAACGCGCACGCCGCGGGCGAGCAGGGCGTAGAGGGTGATCGCCAAGGTGATCTCCAGCGGCCCCAGGCGGCTGAAGTCCGCCGGCCGCCACTCGGCGATGGCGCCCAGGTTGCGCATGCCCACCACCTCGAACGCATAGGTCAGGCCGGAGAGGCCGAACGGCGTGAACAGGGAGGCGGCGAAGCTGGCTGCGGCGAACAGGCCCCAGCCGCGCAGGACAGTGGGGCGATCGCCTTTCGCCTCCAGGACCGCTTCGAGCGCGAGGGGCGCGACCAGGGCGAGGCCCAGGACATAGCCGCCGTGCATGTTGGCCCAGAGCGTCATCAGGGCGGCGTACGGCAAGGGCGGCGCACGCCCCTGCTCGCGCGCGTCCAGCAGCAGGCTCATCCAGCCCGCCAGCAGCGGCAGCGCCAGGAGATGCGGCCGGGCCAGCAGGCTGGGCGCGGCGCAGGCGAACACCACGGCCAGCGCCAGCGTCAGGGCGAGCGGCGGGAGGCTCCGCGCAAGCCGGCCCGCCACCAGGGTGAAGGCCGCGCCGGCCGCCAGACCGTGCAGCAGCAGGATGCCGCGCCACCCCGCCGCGCGCCAGGCCAGGGCGGTCACCGCCTCGCTGAGCCACTCGTGAGCGTGCCAGGGCCGGCCGGCGAAGGTGTAGGAGAAGACGTCGGTCCTGGGGACCTGGCCGTGCGCCAGCATCCACTGCCCCGCCGCCAGGTGCCACCAGCTGTCGCCGTCGTTCAGCACCGCCGGGGCGAACAGCACCACGGCGAAGGCGAACAGGCCGGCGAGCCCCGCGGCTGGCCAGACGCGGTCACGCACCGCGGCCGGGCGGGCGTCCAGTGGCGAAGCGCGGGCGACCATCGGCCCGGAGCCTAGCCGGCAGTGCTTAAGATCCTCCCTCCCCTTTGTGGGGCCCCCATCTAGGGGAGGGCAGGGTTCCTACGCCAGCGCGCGGAGCTGGTCGACGAGGTCGGTGCGCTCCCAGGAGAAGCCGCCTTCGTTGTCCGGCAAGCGGCCGAAATGGCCATAGGCGGTGGTGCGGGCGTAGATCGGCCGGTTCAGGCCCAGGTGCTCGCGGATCGCCCGCGGCGTGGCGCCGCCGATCATGTCCGGCAGGGCCTGCTCCAGCCGCGCCGGGTCGACCTCGCCAGTGTCGTGCAGGTCGACATAGAAGCTGAGGGGCTTGGCGACCCCGATCGCGTAGCTGACCTGGATGGTGCACTTCTTGGCCAGGCCTGCGGCCACCACGTTCTTGGCCAGGTAGCGGCAGGCGTAGGCGGCCGAGCGGTCGACCTTGGTCGGGTCCTTGCCGGAGAACGCG
>CBJNAS010000194.1:0-6245 GCA_966434565.1 uncultured Phenylobacterium sp. | reverse complement strand
CTAGGGGCGCTCGCCAGATCGCCTCGCGCAGCGCGAGTTCGCTGAGCGCCTCAGCCTTGCGGCGCCGCGCCAAGCCCGGGCTCTCCTGCGGCTATTCCGCCGCCTGCAGGGCGCCCGGCGCCCGGGACCACCGGTTCTCCGGACCCGGCAGGCCCAGGTGGCTGCGCAGGGTGTCGTGTTCGTACTCGGTGCGGAACAGGCCGCGCGCCTGCAGCAGCGGGACGACGCGCTCGCGGAACAGGGCGAACTCACGCGGCCGGCCGACCCGCAGCAGGAAGCCGTCGGCGGCGCCTTCGACGAACCAGCGCTCGATCTCCGCCGCGATGGTCTCCGGCGAACCGATGAAGGGCGTGCGCAGCCGGCCGAAGCGGAAGGCTGTCTGGCGCAGGGTCAGGTCCTCTTCGCGCGCGGTGCGCACGATCCGCTCGGCGCGGCCCTTGTAGCTGTTCAGGCTGAGCTCACTCACATCCGGGAACGGATCATCGATCGGGTAGCGGCTGAAGTCGTGGTAACCGAACGCGCGGCCAAGCTCGACCAGCAGCTTTTCCAGCTGTTGCTCGCCCTGCTGCGCCTCGGCCAAGGCCTCCGCTTCGGCGTCGGTCTCGGCGATCACCGGGAACAGGCCGGGCAGGATCGTGATCTGCTGCGGATCGCGGCCGAGGGCGGCGGCGCGCGCCTTCAGGTCGCGATAGTAGGCCTGCGCGGTCTCCAAGCTTTCGGCGCTGGTGAAGGTCCCCTCGGCGATGCGGGCTCCGAGGTTACGGCCCTCGTCGCTGTCGCCGGCCTGGAAGATCACCGGCTGCCCCTGCCTGGAGCGGCTGAGCGCCAGGGGGCCGGCCACCGAGAAGAACTCACCCTTGTGGTTCAGCTGGTGTTGCTTAGCCTTGTCCAGGAAGACGCCGGCCTGCTTGTCGCGCGGGAAGGCGTCGTCCTCGTAGCTGTCCCAGAGCCCCTGCACCACCTCGACGAACTCGCCGGCGCGGCGGTAGCGCACCGCATGGTCGAAGTGCTCCTCGCGTCCGTAGTTGCGCGCCGCGCCCTCGAGGCCGGTGGTGACCACGTTCCAGCCGGCGCGCCCGCGGCTGATGTTGTCCAACGAGGCGAACTGGCGGGCGACGTTGTACGGCTCCCAGTAAGAGGTGGTGAGCGTGCCCACCAGGCCGATCTTTTTCGTCGAGACAGCGACGGCCGAGAGCAGGGTCAGCGGCTCCAGGCGGTTCAGGAAGTGCGGCGCCGTGTCCGGCGTGATGAACGGGCTGTCGACGATGAAGACCAGGTCGAACTTGCTGGCCTCAGCCAGGCGCGCGTTCTCGATGTACCAGTCGATGTCGACGCTGGCGTCGCCGGGCACCTCCGGGTCGCGCCAGGTCAGGTGGTCGGCGCCGACGCCGGAAAGGATTGCGCCGAGCTTGAGCTGCCGAGCCGGGGATTGGGTCATGATGGGCTCCGAGATGGTCGGCGGCCTAGGTAATGCGCGCCCGGCCCGACGAATAACGAAGAGTTCTCAAGGCGATCATTGCCGCCGCTGAAGTCGCCGCGCAGAGCAACGGCGTCGTTCCCTAGTCGGCGCGCGCCGCTATGGCGTCGATCTCGATCAGGGCGCCGGGGGCGACGAGGCCCGCGACCTTGACCGTGGTTCGCGCCGGCTTGTTGGGCTGGGCGGCCGTCCCGAAGGCGCGCGACCAGGCGGCGTTCAGACCGGCGAAGTCGATGGCGCCGCCCTTCTGCGGATCGCCGACCAGGAAGACCGTCGCCGACACCACGTCGGCGAGGCTGAGCCCCTGGGCGTGCAGCACCGCGTCGAGCCGGGCGAGCGCGGACGTCGCCTGGACCTCCGTCGGACCGCCCTGGGCGTCCGGCGCGGCCAGGGCGCCGCTCAGGAAGACCAGGCGGGCGCCGGCCGGGACCACCACGGCCGAGGCGATCGGCGGGGCGCCGGCGGGGGCCGGGACGCGCAGGATCTTGGCGGCCTGGGCCTCGCTCTGGGGCGAGGCGATCAGGAAGGCGGCGGCGAGGGGGGCGGCGAAGCGCGGCATGGCAGGTCTCCTGCGGATCATCGGCGGGGTCATCGAACGGTGGCCTCGGCGCGCACCCGTTCGGCAATCAGTCCGACGGTGCGGTGGGCGGCGGCGACGGCGCCCTCCTGCCAGCTCGGCAACTGGCTGAGGTGGGCGCCGCTCAGGTAGATGCGGCCCTGCGGCTGGTTCAGCAGGCGGTAGGCGGCCTGGTCGTTGGCGTCGGCCTCCCAGTGAATCCAGGGGCCGAGGTTGAAGGCCTGCCGGCTCCAGTCGACCACCACCGGGTTGGCCAGGTCGGCGCCGTGGCCGGGATGCAGGCGCTCGACCGCGGCGCGGGCGAGCCCGGTCTGCTCGGCGAGGCTGCGGGCTTCGAAGGCGGCGGCCGGCGGCCCGGCGACATAGGCGCAGATCAGCACGCCGCGCGGCGGATGGAAGCCGCTGGACGGATACCAGACCACGCCCGTGCCGCCGTCGGGGAAGGAGAGGCCGCCGTAGATCTGCTCGGCCTCCCAGAAGCGCGGCGCTTCGAAGGCCACCTTGGCGGCATGGTCGTAGACCGCTCCAGCGATCGCCTTACGCGCCGGCGGCGGCAGGTCGGCGGGAATCTTCGCCAGGATGGGCAGCGGCAGGGTGACGACGACGAAGTCGCCCCGCTCGACCGCTCTCGCGCCGCTGGCGCGGTCGCGCCAGGCGACCTCCACCCCGTGCGGCGACTGACGGATGGCGCTGACCTCGGCGCCCAGCTTGGGCGGTCGATGCAGGGCCGCGGCCATGGCCTTGGGGATCTGGTCCATGCCGCCGGTCGGCTCGAACATGGTCGCCTGCATCAGGACGTTGTCCTCGAACAGGATGTTCGGCAGCGCCGGGTCGCCCAGCAGGTCGCCGAGCGCGAGGGGCGCGCGGGCCACGGCGGTCTGGTCGGCGGCGCCGGGGACCCGGGCATAGCCCGCCCGCTCCGAGCCCCGGTACGCGAGGTCGGGCGCCAGGTCGCCGTAGCCGCGCAGGAAGCCGACCAGGCGCTCCTTGTCTGCGGCGGTCAGCTCCTGATCCAGGGCGCCGCGGCCGACCGCCTTGGCCAGCAGCTCGGAGAACTCGCCGCGCAGGTCGTTGACCGCCTGGCGCTGCTCGATCGGCCGTCCCTGGAAGGCTTGGTCGGACTGCAGCCTGGCGGTGCGGCTGGAGTTGACCTCGACCTCCAGCGGGACGCCCAGCTCGCGGCAGTAGCCGAGCAGGCCCTGGTGGTGGCTGGGAATACGTGCGGGGCCGGCGTTGAAATAGAGCCCTGGCGAAAAGCGGGCCACCTGGTCCGGCTGGCCGAGCAGCTCGACCCGGGTCCCGTCGCGGATGGTCCAGTTCCGGCCCCCGACCCGGTCGCGCGCCTCCAGCAGAGCGACCTCGAAGCCGGCGCGCTCCAGCCGATAGGCGGTCGCCAGGCCGGTGATCCCGGCGCCCAGCACCACCACGCGCCGCCCGCGCCCGAGACCGGCCGGCAGCTCCGGCGCCTCGGCCGCCGCCGCGCTCGACGCGAGGCCCAACGCCTGCAGCGTCAGGAACCCGGCCGCGAAGCCGCCCGCGCCGACAGCGCGCCGCAACAGTTTGCGACGAGTGGTCATTTGCATCGCCCCCGAATACTGTTGCGTTCGCGTCTTGTCCGCGAACGCCGTCTTCACGGGTTCGAGGGGTGAGACGCCTCCGTTACAGTGGGTATGCAGAATTTCTAAGCAATAGGCGCGTTTCGCTAAACCGGATGCAGATCCATCCCGGTTCCGCCCGAGCGCTATCTAGTGGTGGAATAAGCGGAAAAAAACAGCAGACCTGCCACGATATTGGGCGTCGCGCCCGCAGGTTGTAGGCATATGAAAAATCCTAATAGGATCGTCTCTCGAATACATCCCCGGGCCTGGGGCTTCAGATGAGTTGGGCTGCTAGGCCTTATCGGGCGCCCACATATTTTCGAGCCTCAATCCAGGTATTGGGTAGCCGAATTTAGTATTATCTCGCCTGACCTTTAGATTTATTGGGTGGTTATCGGTCCGTCGCTCCAGCCTTATCGCCTGGCCGGCGCACGACATCGTGCGGAGCCCTCCGCAGCGCCGGCGTCGAGCTTCGCTCGAGCCGTCGCGCCGCCTCCCCGTCGCGCCGTGCTCGTCGCCAGGCGGGGCCGTGGCATCCGACTTCCCTGGCTTCCATCGGATGCCGCGGCCCTAGCGCCGCCCACTGTCGAGCCCTGCATGACCTTCCTCGCCGCTCCCGAACTTCCAGGTCGCCGCCGGCGCCGTGGCTGGACCGCCGGCGCTCTCGCCCTGGCGGCGCTTGTCTTGACCGGCTGCGGCCAGCCCGCTGGCGGGCAGGACCAGGCGGTGCTCAAGGTCGGTAGTCAGAAGGGCGGCGACCGGGCGCTGCTGCTGGCCTCCGGCGAGCTCGCTGGCGCGCCCTACAAGGTCGAATGGAGCGACTTTCCCGCGGCCCAGCATCTGCTCGAAGCGTTGGCGGCTGGGGCGGTGGACGTCGGCCTGGTCGGCGACGCGCCCTTTCTGTTCGCCTATTCCGGCGGAGCGAAGATCAAGGCGGTGCAGGCCTCCGCCTCGCCCCTCGGCGGCGCGGCGACGGCCATTGTGGTCCCGGCGGGCAGCCCGATCCACAGCCTGACGGATTTGAGGGGCAAGCGGATCGCCACCGGGCGCGGCTCGATCGGCCATTACCTGCTGTTGCGCACCCTGCACTCGGCGGGGCTCAAGCCCACCGACGTCAGCATCGTGTTGCTCGCCCCCTCGGACGCCAAGGCGGCGTTCGCCACCGGGGCAGTCGACGCCTGGTCGACCTGGGCGCCGTATCTGCCGCTGGCGCAGAAGGAGGGCGCGCGCGAGATCGCCGACGGCAGCGGCCTGCTCTCCGGCTACGGGTTCGAAGTGGCCAGCGCGTCGGCCGCGAGCGGCAAGCGCGCGTTACTGGAGGACTATCTCAAGCGTTTGGCCAAGGCCGAACGGTGGGGCCAGACGCATCACGCGGAATACGCCCGGGCGCTCGCCCACGAGACGGGCCTGGCGCCGGACATCGCGCTGCGGACGGTCGAGCTTAACGCCCGCGCGCCGCGGCTCATCGACCAGGCCGTGCTGGCCGAGGAAGCTGAGGTGCTCGCGGAGTTCCAGCGCAGCGGCGCGATCGCCTTGCGGCCGGATCTGCGCGCCGGCTTCGACACCGGCTTCAACGGCACGGTCGCGCCGTGAGCGCCGCGCTCGAGCTCGAGACCGACGCAGATCCTCGCCCGCGCCCGCGCGCTGGCCGCCTCGCGGCGTTCATTTCAAAGGAGCTGAACATGTCAGAGACCCCCTTGCGCCAGTTGTTGGCCGACCTCCACGCCGAGCGTGAGCGGACCTGGGAGCCGGCCCAGCTGCAGCTCAACATCGATCAGCGCCGCGAGTTGGTCGAAACCGCCGATCCGTCGCTTTGGCCGAAGGTCGGCGAGGCCGCGCCGGACTTCGAGCTGCAGGAGGTGGACGGGGCGACGCTCACGCTCCGCGGCCTGACCGCCGACGGCCCCGCCGTGCTGATCTTCTTCCGCTTCGCCGGCTGTCCCGCCTGCAACATCGCGCTGCCGTATTACCAGCGCGCGCTCGCGCCGCAGCTCAAGGCCCTGGGCGTTCCGCTGGTGGCGGTCAGCCCGCAGATCCCCGAGCGCCTGGTGGAGATCAAGCGGCGCCATGAGCTGAGCTATCTGGTGGCCACCGACTTCGACAATGTGCTCGGCCGCGAGCTGGGCATCCTCTACACGGCCAACGCCGCGACCCAGGCGGCCGCCAAGGCGAAGGGGACCTTCCTCGGCGCGACCATCGGAACTGGAACCTGGGAGCTGCCGCAGCCGACCGTGCTGGTGATCGGCCCGGACCAGCGCGTCCGCTTCGTCGATGTCGCGCCCGACTGGCTGATCCGCACCGAGGCCGAGCCGATCGTCGCGGCGGTCCGCGCGGCGCTCACCGAACCGGCCGCCTGAGCGGCCAGACGCGGCAGAGGGCGCCGATGAGCCTCGAAAACAACAAGAGGCTCGTGCGCCGCCGCTGCCCTGGGGCTCGGCGCTTGACGCGTTTCGCCGGCCGGACGGCCCTAGTCACCGGCGCGGGCTCGGGTATTGGACGAGCGGTGGCGCTGGGCTTCGCCGCGGAGGCGCGCGGTCTTCAGGCCCGGGCCGCGCCGATCAGCAACTCGGGCCCTAGGGAGATCAACGTCACG
>CBJNAS010000193.1:0-6250 GCA_966434565.1 uncultured Phenylobacterium sp. | reverse complement strand
GTGCTTGAGCAATTCTTCAACAAGTCGCGCGAAGATGCGACTCGGATCATGCTGCATGTGCACCAGCACGGAGTAGGCGTCTGCGGCGTGTTCACTTACGAAGTGGCGGAAACAAAAGTGGCCCAGGTCGTTGATACGGCACGGCGGCATCAACACCCGCTCCAGTGCACCATGGAAAAGGATTAGAGGCACTTGCCTTCATTCTCGCGCCAGCTCGAAGAGTCGCTTCATCGCGCGGTCGCTTACGCCAACCAGCGCAAGCACGAATACGCCACGCTCGAGCACCTGTTGCTCTCGTTGGTGGATGACGAGGACGCCGCCGGGGTGATGCGCGCCTGTGACGTCGACCTCGGTTCGCTGCGCACCACGCTCACCAACTATGTGGACAACGAGCTGCGCTCGCTCGTGGTGGACGACGGGGAGGACGCCAAGCCCACGGCCGGCTTCCAGCGGGTGATCCAGCGCGCCGTCATCCACGTCCAGAGCTCCGGTCGCGAGGAGGTCACGGGCGCCAATGTGCTGGTCGCCATCTTCTCCGAGCGCGAGAGCCACGCCGCCTACTTCCTGCAAGAGCAGGACATGACCCGCTACGACGCGGTCAACTACATCGCCCATGGCATCGCCAAGAAGGCGGGGGCCTCGGAAACCAAGCCTGTGAAAGGCTCGTCGGAAGACGACGAGAAGCCCACCGTGAAGACCGGCGGCGAGGCCCTGGAGGCCTACTGCATCAACCTCAACGACAAGGCCCGCCAGGGCAAGGTCGACCCGCTGATCGGCCGCGCGGCCGAGGTCGAGCGCTGCATCCAGGTGCTGTGCCGCCGGACCAAGAACAACCCCTTGCTGGTGGGCGACCCGGGCGTCGGCAAGACCGCCATCGCCGAGGGCCTGGCGCGCAAGATCGTCAACAAGCAGGTCCCGGACGTGTTGTCCGGCTCGACCATCTTCTCGCTCGACATGGGCGCGCTGCTGGCCGGCACCCGCTACCGCGGCGACTTCGAGGAGCGGGTCAAGCAGGTCGTCAAGGAGCTGGAGAACCACCCCGACGCGATCCTGTTCATCGACGAGATCCACACGGTGATCGGCGCCGGCGCGACCAGCGGGGGGGCGATGGACGCCTCGAACCTGCTGAAGCCGGCCCTGGCCTCCGGCACCCTGCGCTGCATGGGCTCGACCACCTACAAGGAGTTCCGCCAGCACTTCGAGAAGGACCGCGCGCTGGTGCGGCGCTTCCAGAAGATCGACGTGAACGAGCCGACCATCGAGGACACGATCAAGATCCTCAAGGGTCTGAAGTCCTACTACGAGGACTTCCACAAGCTCCGCTACACCAACGACGCCATCAAGGCGGCGGTGGAGCTGTCGGCCAAGTACATCACCGACCGCAAGCTGCCGGACAAGGCCATCGACATCATCGACGAGGCCGGCGCCAGCCAGATGCTGCTGCCCGAGGCCCGGAGGAAGAAGGTCATCGGCATCAAGGAGGTGGAGGCCGTCGTCGCCAAGATCGCGCGCATCCCGCCGAAGTCGGTCTCCAAGTCCGACACCGAGGCGCTGAAGCAGCTGGAAAGCGACCTGAAGCGCGCGGTCTACGGCCAGGACGAGGCGATCGAGCAGCTGTCCGCGGCCATGAAGATGGCCCGCGCCGGCCTGCGCGACGCCAACAAGCCGATTGGCTGCTACCTGTTCTCGGGCCCCACCGGCACCGGCAAGACCGAGACCGCCCGGCAGCTGGCGGCGACCCTGGGCATCGAGCTCCTGCGCTTCGACATGAGCGAGTACATGGAGCGCCACACCGTGAGCCGTCTGATCGGCGCGCCTCCCGGCTATGTGGGCTTCGACCAGGGCGGCCTGCTCACCGACGCGGTGGACCAGCATCCACACGCCGTGGTGCTGCTGGACGAGATCGAGAAGGCGCACCCGGACGTCTACAACATCCTGCTGCAGGTGATGGACCACGGGCAGCTGACGGACTCCAACGGCAAGAAGATCGACTTCCGCAACGTGGTGCTGATCATGACCACCAACGCGGGAGCCTCCGACGCCCAGCGCAACTCCATCGGCTTCGGCCGCGGCAAGGCCGAGGACGAGGTGGACGAGGCGCTGAAGCGCACCTTCACGCCGGAGTTCCGCAACCGCCTCGACGCGGTGGTGCAATTCCGCTCGCTGACGCCTGAGATCATACGCCAGGTGGTGCAGAAGTTCGTCATCCAGCTGGAAGCCCAGCTGGCGGATCGCCACGTCACCATCGAGACCGACGAGGAGGCCGCCGACTGGCTGGCCAAGAACGGCTTCGACGAGCTCTACGGCGCGCGCCCGCTCGGCCGGGTCATCCAGGAGCACATCAAGAAGCCGCTGGCGGACGAGATCCTGTTCGGCCGGCTGGTCAAGGGCGGCCACGTTCGCGTGGTGCTCAAGGACGGCAAGCTGGCCTTCGAGATCGAGGGCGGCGAGCGCGAACGCGGCGCCCCGGTGATCGAGAAGCCCGCCGAAGACGCCGCCACGCCGGAGCTCACCGAGTAGCCGACCGGCTCGACGGATCGAGACGAGAAGGCCCCGGGCCTCAGGTCCGGGGCCGTTTTCGCACCCGGCGCCCGCGGAACACGCAACCGGCCTCTGCGACCGCAGGCCGCGCTCGCCCCTTGCAACCCAAGGCGACGACCGCGGATTGTGCAGCGCGGGGGCGTCACGCGAGGCTCGGCATGCCGCTCGAACAATCCAGCAAGCGCTGGCCGGAGATCACCTACAACGGCTTCGCCCGGGGTGGCCCCGCCGCGCCGACGCGCGCGCCGGCCTACGCGCGTGTCCTCCAGGGACGCATCCGGTGGGCGCCCATCCTGGCCGGGGGCGCCGCCGTCCTGGCCGCCGCCGCCTTCGCCGCGCTTCCGGTGCTCGGCCGCAAGGAGACGGAAGCTCCGCCCGCTCCCCCCGCGGCGATCGCGCCGGCCCCCGCCCTCGCCGAACCCGAGACGCCGCTTCCGACGCCGATCGTCCCGGCCGCGCCGCAAGTCGCCGAGGCGGCGCCCTCGATTCCTGCAGATGGCGTCAGGGCCGAGCGCAGGCGCCCCGTCCCGGCGGCCCGGCGCGGCCCGGCCGCAGCCTCGCCGCGCGCCGCATCGGCCGCCACGGCGAGCGCGAACCTACGCGAGGCCTACGCCCCGCAGTCCACCCTTTCCGCCCAGGCTGCGGCGATCGAACGCCCCTTCAGTCAGCTTCGCTGACAGCTCCCCCGCTTCGCAGACCGATGGCCGTGAAACTCCGCCCGAGCGTCGCCCTGCTGCTGGCCTCAGCCACGCTCGCCGCCTCGCCCGCCTGGAGCGCGGGCCTGAGCGAGGACGAGGTCCACGCCTTCGTCGCCCGCCAACAGCAAGCCTGGAATGCGGGCGCGCTGGAGGCCTATTTCGCGGGCTTCCTGCCCGACGCGGTGTTCACCGACCAGTACAGGACGCCGGCCGGGCAGATCGTGCCCTATGGCAGCAGCACGCTCGCCCGGGCGCGGACCCAGAGCCGCAAGTTCCGCGCCGCCTCGAAGGTCTCAGAGACGGGCGAGATCGTTCGCATCACCCTGGCGCCCGACGGCCGCAACGCCCAGGTCGTGTCGCGCGTGACCTCGCGCATCCAGGGCGCCAAGGGCCTGCGGATCACCTGCGCCGAACGGCGGCAGGAGCTGGTGCTGGCGGCCGGGCGCCTGCGCTCGCGCGGGCAGACGGACACCTTCAGCCGGTGTGCGCGATAAGCGCGCGTCACGGATGTCGCGCGCGCACGATCCACACCGCGCCGGGCATCCAGACCGCGCCGTCGCGCTCATGCGCCGCAACCACCTCGCGGACCGCCGCCGCCGCCTTCGTCGCCAACTCCGGCATCTCGCGCAGGCAGGCGCCGAGCGGTCCAATCCGCAGCGCCAGCTCGAGCGAACCCTCCAGGCTGTTGCCGCCCACCAGGGTGTCGAAGGGGGTGATCTCGGTGGCGGTGAAGCCCGCGCAATCCAGAATGTCCCGCACGCGGCCGGCGTCGGCGAAGGCGAAGGGGCCCGGCGCGTCCGGGACGGGCGGCGGCGCCGGCGCGGGAAGATGGGCGGCGGCGGCCGCCATCGGCGCCGTCATCCACGGGTTCTCCGCAAGGCTGCGCCAACAGGTGAAGACCAGTCGGCCGCCAGGCCTCAGCAGGCCGAGCAGGTTGCGGAAGGCCGCTCTCGGATCGGCGAAGAACATCACCCCGAAACGCGAGAACATGCCGTCGAAGGCCGCAGGCGCCGGCGCCCAGGTCTGGGCGTCCGCCTCGACGAACCGAACGCCCGAGGTCCCCTTGGCCGCGGCGCGCCCGCGGGCCACGTCGAGCATCGGCCGGGAGATGTCGAGGCCGACGACCTCGCCCGCGGGCTTCACGCATTCGGCGAGGGACAGCGTGGTCGCGCCACAGCCGCAACCCACGTCCAGCAACCGCTCGCCGGGCCGCGGCGCCAGCACCGCGAGCGCGTGCTCGGTGATCGTCGCCAGTTGGCGATCGAGCAGCGGGCTCAGTTCGGCCCAGGTCGGACCGCCCTGCTCGTTCCAGTAGGCCGCCTGTTCGGGGTTTGGCGTGTCGTTCATCGGGGAACCATGATCCGATCCGGAAATCGATCAATCCCCAACAGGCTGTTCGGCGCGCGCCACTCCGTGCGCACGCGGCGCTCGGCGATCAGCCACCGGTCCGATCGCCGAAGATGTGGTAGGCCGCAAGCGTCTTATGGATGGCCTCGCGGGCCGGAGCGTCCTCCGTCATCCCTCTCCCCTCCCCCTTAAGCCGCGGGCGCGGCGTGCTACATATGTTCCGATGTCCGAATCCCCCTTCGATCACAAGCTTCCCGGCCCGCGTCTCAGCGATCTGGCGCGGCCGCGGGGCGGCGCGCCCGACTATCTCGACGGGCTCAACCCCGAGCAGCGCGAGGCGGTGGAGACCACCGACGGGCCGGTGCTGGTGCTGGCCGGCGCGGGCACCGGCAAGACGCGGGTGTTGACGACCCGGCTCGCCCACATCCTGGCGACCGGCCGGGCGCGGCCGTGGGAGCTGCTGGCGGTCACCTTCACCAACAAGGCCGCGCGCGAGATGCGCGAGCGGATCACCGCCATCATCGGGCCCCAGGCGGAGGGCCTGCGCTGGCTGGGCACCTTCCACTCGATCGCCGCCCAGATCCTGCGCCGCCACGCCGAGCTGGTGGGGCTGAAGTCCAGCTACACCATCCTCGACACCGACGACCAGGAACGGCTGATCAAGCAGATCCTGGAGGCCGAGAACATCGACGCCAAGCGCTGGACGCCCAAGGCGTTCGCAGGCCTGATCGACCACTGGAAGAACCGCGGCTGGACGCCCGACCGGCTGCCGCCGGCCGAGGGGCAGCACTTCGCCCCAAGTTCAAAAGGGGGCGGCCGCGGCCAGGCGCTCTATCGGCAGTACCAGGAGCGCCTGCGGGTGCTGAACGCCTGCGACTTCGGCGACCTGCTGCTGCATAACCTGACCATCTTCATGGCCAATCCGGACGTGCTGGCCGACTATCACGAGCGCTTCCGCTACGTGCTGGTCGACGAGTACCAGGACACCAACGTCGCCCAGTACCTGTGGCTGCGGCTGCTCGCCCAGAAGCGGCAGAACGTCTGCTGCGTCGGCGACGACGACCAGTCGATCTACGGCTGGCGGGGCGCGGAGGTGGACAACATCCTGCGCTTCGAGCGCGACTTCCCGGGCGCCAAGGTGATCCGGCTGGAGCGCAACTACCGCTCCACCAGCCATATCCTGGCCGCCGCCTCGGGCCTGATCGCCGCCAACAAGGGCCGCCTCGGCAAGACTCTCTGGACCGAGAGCCAGGGCGGCGAAAAGGTCGTGGTGCAGGGAGTCTGGGACGGCGAGGGCGAGAGCCGGCTGGTCGCCGACGAGATCGAGAAGGCCAAGCGTGCGGGACGGAGATACCGCGACGTCGCCATCCTGGTGCGCGCCTCCTTCCAGATGCGCGCCTTCGAAGAGCGGTTCGTGCTGCTGCAGATCCCCTACACGGTGATCGGCGGCCCCAGGTTCTTCGAGCGCGCCGAGATCCGCGACGCCCATGCCTACCTGCGGCTGATCCAGAGCCCGGACGACGACCTGGCCTTCGAGCGGATCGTCAACGTCCCCAAGCGCGGGATCGGCGATACGACGGTGCAGAAGCTGCTGCAGGTGGCGCGGTTGAACGGGGTCTCGGCCAGCGCCGCGGCGCGCGAGCTGGTGCGCACCGACGAGCTGG
>CBJNAS010000192.1:0-6272 GCA_966434565.1 uncultured Phenylobacterium sp. | reverse complement strand
ACTGGCGGCCCAACAGGAGCGGCCCGCATGCGCCGCGCTCGAGCAGGCCGACGCGCCGCAGGATCAGGGCGCGCATGATCCGCTCGCCGAGCTCGGCCTCCTCGACGAACAGCAGGCGCAGGCGCTCGGGCGGGATCAGCACCGCCTGGACCTCGCTCAGCGCCCGGGCGTCGACCAGGGCGGGCCGCCCGGACAGCTGGGCGAGCTCGCCCATGAACGAGCCGGTCCGGTGAACGACGATGGTCTCGGCCCCGCCGTCCGGCCGCCGGTTCGAGATCTCCACATCGCCCTTCAGGACGAGGGTCAGCCCGCGGCCGGTCTCGCCCACGGCGATGAGGGGCTCGCCGGCCGCGAAGCGCCGAGTCTCGCCGAACCGGCTTAGCCGGCGAAGCTCGGCCTCGGCCAAGGTCGGATACATCTGCTCCCGACGAGCGCCCACCCAGGATGGTTCCGCGCCGCTCATGGCCCTCGGCCTCCTTCCAGCGCCCGCCCCCGGACGGCCCATCTCACCTTGAGCGGGGCCCGGGCGCAAGCGGCCGAGCCGCGCTGCAGCGCTGACCGGCGCGGATAAAGGAACCACGGCCTTGCAGCCGCGCTTTAGGCAGGAGCGCGCGCCCACGTCGGCCCCTTGGTCGCTCCTCCGTTGGTCCCTTCGTTGGTCCCATGTCCAGGCATCGTTTTCGCAGTCAGCCGGCCCTCCAGCGGAGCGGCGGCGGCAGGTCTTGGGCGCTCTTCACGCTCGGCCTGATCGCCGCGGCCGGGATCGGGCTGGGCGCCGTCGTCGGCGCCGCCCTGAAAGGGGTCGCGCCGGAACCTGACCGGATCAGGCCGCAGGCTCCGATCGACGAGCCGGCGACCTCGGCCGCGCCGCCGCCGCAAGTGGCGCAGGCGCCGCCCGCTCCCGTGACCGTGCCCGCCGCCGCAGCCCAGGCCCTGGCGTCCAGCCCGCCCTCCGCGCCGATCGCCCACACCCGCACCGCGACCCTGGTCCGCGCCATGCGCAAGCTCAAGCCGAAGCCCTCGGCCGCCTCGGCCGAGCCCGCCCGCCCCGGCGAGGCGCAATGGGAGGAGCAGCGGCGCGACTATGATCGAGCGCGCGCGGCCTATGACGCCAGCGAGCGGGCGGAGGGCTATCGCTGGGCGCAGCAGAACCGCATCCGGGTCGAGCGCTACTGTCGGGTGGCCGAGCAGCGCACCGCGGCCTTCGTCGAGGGCTGCGAACGCTATGTCCGAGCCGCCCCCGCGGGCGGCCGCGACCGCAGCGCGCCGCCGTCGCCCGACCAGGGCTGAGGCGTCAGCTGCGCGCGGCCCGCAGGGGAATGGCCTGGCCCAGGTGGCGCGAGGCAACATTTGCTACCCGCAAACCGTTGCTACGCCACCCAATCAGCAGGAGGACTCATGCCTCGCAACAAGCTCATCCCATCGTTCCTGGCCTCCAGCGCCCTCGTCCTGGCCGCCACCACGCCAGTTCGTGCGGGCGAGGTCGAGCGGGCGCGCGAAGCGATCGCCGCCGCCGACGCCAGGATCCACACCGCCGAGACCCTCGGCGCCGGGGTCGAAATGCCGGCGGCCACCGCCGACGCGCGGGCCTCGCTCGCGGCGGCGCGGGAGAATCTGGACCGGGGCCACCGGGCCGACGCGATCTCCCAGGCGATCCGCGCCTCGGCGCTGGCCGACACCGCCATCGGCGAACTGCAGCGGCGCAAGAACGACTCCCTAGCCGCCGCCCAGGCCGCCGAGCGGGAAAGGACGGCTGCGGCCCAGGAGCAGTCGGCCCAGACCCAGGACCAGGTCGCCGCCGCACGCGCGCAGGCCGCGGCCGCGCAGCAGCAGGCGGCGGACGCCAACGCCCGCGCGGCGGCGGCCGAGCAGGCCGCTGCGCAATCGGCGGCCGACGCCCAGGCCGCGCGCAACGCGGCGGCGGCGGCGCAGACCCAGCAGGTCGAGACGACCGTGACCACCCAGCATCGCGGGACGGCGCACCGCTCCGCGAAAACGCGCGTGACGCGGCGCACGAAGGCCGCGCCCGCCGCGAGCGATCAGGTGACCACGACCACCAGCGTCACTCAGCACTGAGCGGCGGTTGAAAGCGGCGCCTGGCCTCAGCCGTCCGCGAGCGCCCGCTCGACGACCGCCTCCCAGGGCTCGCCCGGCGCCTGGCGACAGAGCCGCGCGCTCGGGTACCAGGGCGAGTCCGCGCGCTCGCGCAGCCAGCGCCAGTCCGTGCCGGCGGCCGGCAGCAGGATCTGCGTCGGCTTGCCCAGGCTGGCGGCCAGGTGCGCGACCGCGGTGTCGACGCTGACCACGCGGTCGAGGCCGGCGATGATCTCGGCGGTGTCCTGCAGGTCCTTTGCGCCGGTGTCCTCGGGCGCCAGGCTGACGGCGCCCGGGGCGGCGAGCAGCCGCGCGGCGGCCGCCGGCGGGAGCGAGCGGTTGGCGTCGTTGCGGTGGCCCGGGTTGCCGCGCGCCACCACCCCGATGCCGCCGCTGACGCGAGGGACTGCGCGGAGCGGCGCTGGGGGCGGGATGTCGGCCAGCGTGGTCGCCAGGCGCAGCGGCAGGGAGCCGCACAGGGTCCAGGCGTCGTGGCGGGCGAAACGCACCGTTCCGGCCGCCGGGACCAGGGGAACGCCGAGCGGCTCGAACAGGCGCACCAGCGCGGGGCTGCAGGCCAGGGTGGGGGCGATCCCCATCGCCTGCAGGCGCGGAACATAGCGGGCGAACTGGATCTGGTCGCCCAGCCCCTGCTCGGGGAAGACCAGCAGCGAGGCTGCCGGCTCGCCCTGCCACTCCGGAAAGGAGAAGGCCGGCGCCGCGGCCGCGCCGTCGAGCTCGCGCCTGGCCTCGTAGAGCGGCAGGCCGGCCGCATAGTCCCCCGCCGCCAGCCGCAACAGCCCCAGGTTCATGCGGAAGGCCGGGTTCGCCGGCCAGAGGGCCAGCGCCGCGCGCAATGCCGCCTCCGCGTCGGCGGTGCGGCCGAGCGCGACCAGCACGCTCACCAGGTTGTGGTGCGCCGGCTCGGCGTCCGGATAGGCGGCGAGGGTGGCGCGGTAGCCTTCCGCGGCAACCACCAGCTCGCCGGCCGTCTGGGCGGCCAGCGCTCGGCGGAAGACCTCGGGGGCGCCAGAAGCGGGGGCGCCGGAGGGGGGAGCCTCGGACATGCGCCCCGTTTCAGCAGACCTGCGCGGCCGGCGCTACTTCTTCGCTTCCGGGTAGCGGATGCGCGGCTGCAGGTTGGCGATCACCTGGCGGGCGTCGAAGGCGCGCGGGTCGCCGGGGGGCTTGGCGCCGCGGCCCATGAACACCTCGGCGGTGGCCTCGAACCTGTCGACGGTGCGCACGTCCACCCGGTCGGCCCAGAACGGGTCGCCCCAGAACGGGTCCCAGGTGCGCCAGCCGAAGCCATGGCCGTAATAGCGCCAGGACGGCCGCCAGTAGCCATAGGGACCGAACCAGGGTTGATAGAGCGGATCGGGCTCGATGTAGGTGTAGCCCTTGTTCTGGGTGTTCCGGTCGACGATCGAGAACCAGTCGTAACCCTGCTGGGCGGTGAGCTCGGCGGAGCGGAAGAGCAGATAGGCTTCCACCGTCTCGCGCGAGGTCAGGCTGTTCCCCGAAAAGGTCACGCGCCAGCGGTTCGGCTCGATGCGGGTCTCCGAATACCCGCCCGAGCTGGAATTGCCCGGAATATTCGGCTGGTAGGGCGTAGGCGTGGCGCAGCCTGCGAGCACGCCCGCCAAGGCCAGGGCGACGGCGACTGCGGCTGATCTCTTTGCCATTTTCTGATCCGTTATCTGCGAGGACGTCCCTCGAAGGTGCTATTTCGGACAACACTTGGCCGCAATTGTGGTTGCGGCTGAAAGGATTCTGCAATCCCGCCCCAAGGGCCGGGGGCTCAGCCGTGCGCGCCGCCGGTGGCGAGCAGCCAGACGATCCGGCCGAGCGCGCCGAACAGCAGGACGAAGGTCGCCAGCGCCTGGATGCCGAAGCCCGGCCCACGCTTGGCCGGATCGGCCATGTAGGCGCGCGCATAGACGATGCGGCCGACGATCCAGACGACGCCGATCGCGGCCGCCACGGCGTCGTTCCAGTAGAGAGCGAACAGCCACATCGCGGCGACGAACACCGGCAGCCATTCCAGGGTGTTGTAGTGCGCGCGGAACGCCCGCTCGAGCCGGGGGTCGCCGGTCACCGCCGGCGCGTCGATTCCCGATTTGTAGCGTGCGCGCCCGACGTTGATCCCCAGCGCGAGATAGGTCACCAGGGCGGCCAGCGTGACGAGCGCCGGCCACAGATGAGCTTGCATGGTCTTGTCCCCCAGACCGCACGACGCGGCCGCCCGGAGCTTGGCGCCGTGCGCGGCGAATGGGAACCCGCCAGGCTCGTCGGGCTCAGAGCTTCTCCAGCGTCAGCTCGCCATTGGTGTAGACGCAGATCTCCGCGGCGATGGCCATCGCGCGGCGCGCGATGGCTTCGGCGTCCAGGTCGCTGTCGATCAGGGCGCGGGCGGCGGCGAGCGCATAGTTGCCGCCCGAGCCGATCGCCGCCACCCCGCTCTCCGGCTCCAGCACATCGCCCACGCCGGTGACGGTGAGAATGGCGCTGGCGTCGGCGACGATCAGCATGGCCTCCAGCCGGCGCAGGTAGCGGTCGGTGCGCCAGTCCTTAGCCAGGTCGACGCAGGCGCGGGCCAGCTGCTCGGGCCACTGCTCGAGCTTGGCTTCCAGGCGCTCGATCAGCGTGAAGGCGTCCGCGGTGGCGCCGGCGAAGCCCGCCACGACCTTGCCGCCGGCCAGCCGCCGGACCTTGCGGGCGTTGCCCTTGACGATGGTCTGGCCCATGGACACTTGACCATCCCCGGCGATGACGGTGGACCCGCCCTTGCGCACCGCGAGAATGGTGGTCCCATGCCAGTCGGGGAAGGATGTGGCGGGGAAGGATGTGGCGTCACGGCCCATGGCGGCCATGTGGCCAGGGCCGGCGGCGAGGTCAAGCGTGGGAAGGGCGGAGCGGGCGCGCGGATGAGTTTCACCGACGAGGAGGTCGAGCGCTACGCCCGCCATCTGGTGCTGCGCGAGGTCGGCGGCCCCGGCCAGCAGCGGCTGAAGGGCGCGCGCGTGCTGATCGTGGGCGCGGGCGGCCTCGGCTCGCCCGCGGCGCTGTACCTGGCGGCCGCGGGAATCGGCACGATCGTGCTGGCCGATCCGGACGCGGTGGACCGCTCCAACCTGCAGCGGCAGATCCTCTATGCCGAGGCCGACCTCGGCCGGCCGAAGGTCGAGGCCGCCGCCGGGCGGCTGGCGGCGCTCAACCCGCACGTCTTCCTGGCCGGCTACGAAGGCGCCTTCGACGACGCCAGCGCCGACGAGCTGGTCGCCGGCGTCGACCTGGTGCTGGACGGCACCGACGACTTCGCCACCCGGTTCGCGGTCAACGCCGCCTGCGTGCGGCACGGCAAGACGCTGGTCACCGGCGCCATCGGCCGCTGGACCGGCCAGGTCGGCGTGTTCCGCGGGCGGCCCTGCTACCAGTGCCTGGTGCCGGAGATCCCGCCGGACGCGGAGACCTGCGTCGCCGTGGGCGTGGTCGGCGCGCTGGCCGGCGTGATCGGCTCGATGATGGCGCTGGAAGCGGTGAAGCTGGTCGCCGGCGCGGGCGAGCCCCTGGCCGGGCGGCTGATGATCTACGACGGACTGGCCGGCGAGACCCGCACGGTCAGGGTCGGGGCCGATCCCCAGTGCCCGGTTTGCGCAGGAGGGACTTGAATGAACCAGGACGCCTGGAGCGCAAGGCGGGAGACGGAGGGGGCGTTCGGCGCAGACGTGTGAATCCGGTGGCCCCATGAAGGGGAGGGAGATTCATCAAAGCATCGCCGGGATCACCCGGTCCGGCGGGCGGTGGCCGTCCATCCAGGTGCGGATGTTGATGATCACCTTCTCGCCCATGTCGATGCGGGCCTCGATGGTGGCCGAGCCCATGTGCGGCAGCAGCACGGCGTTGGGCAGCTTGAGCAGCTTGGGATTGATCGCGGGCTCGAACTCGAACACGTCCAGGCCGACGCCGGCGATCTTGTTCTCCGCCAGCAGGTCGGCGAGGGCGTTCTCGTCGATGATCTCGCCCCGGGCGGTGTTGACGACGATGGCGTGCGGCTGCAGCAGCCGCAGCCTGCGGGCTGAGAGCAGGTGGTAGCTGGCCGGCGTGTGCGGCGAGTGGACCGAGATGATGTCCATCCGCGCCAGCATCTGGTCGAGGCTCTCCCAGTAGGTGGCCTC
>CBJNAS010000191.1:0-6284 GCA_966434565.1 uncultured Phenylobacterium sp. | reverse complement strand
CCCGAGCCTTCACGTTGTAGTCAATCACCCGCTTTACCGGGACCAACACCTTCATGATTGCCTAGGCCTCAAATTTGCAATGGCGGAACAATCGGTCGGTGCGGCCAATAACGCTTCCGGCGCGCATTGCAAGCGGCGCGCGCCGCCCGGCGCGACGATATCGGCCATCCGCTGCCGCTGGCGGCGGCTTGCGAGGGCGGCTAAAGAACGCTCATGAACCCGACGCTCGAAAGGCTGAAGCTCGTCTTCCTCGCCACATTCGTGGTGCTCACCCTCGCCATCCTGATCTGGCAGGTGGGTTGGATCTGGCCGCAGCAGAATTGCGAGAAGTCGCACCGCTGGTGGGACAACACCCGCCGGGTCTGCGCCCAGCCCGTGCTGATCAGCGACATCACCGGCCGCGTGATCGCCGACTCCAAGGCCCGGGAGGAGGCGCTGAAGGCGCTGGGCCGCGCGCCGACCGGACGCGCGCCGGTCCTGCGTCCTCTGGAAACGCCGACGCCCTGAGGACGGGTCAGCGCCGATGGAACACCCCTAACGCGTGGCGCCCGCCTTCCAGAGCACCTCGGCCGTCCCGAGGTCGTTGGCGTGGCGCGCGGCGACGAACAGCAGGTCGGAGAGGCGGTTCAGATAGCGCAGGGCGGCCGCGCTCACTGGAGCGCCGCTCTCGGCCAGTCGCACCGCCTCGCGCTCGGCCCGGCGGCAGATCGTGCGGGCCAGGTGCAGGGCCGCGGCCGCCGGGGTCCCACCCGGCAGCACGAAAGAGGTCAGCGGCGGCAGGCTCTCGTTCAGGAGGTCGATCTCCTGCTCCAGGCGCTGGACCTGGCTGTCGAGGATGCGCAGCGCCGCGCCCTCGGCCTCGCCGGGCCTGGGCGGGGTGGCGAGGTCGGCGCCCAGGTCGAACAGCTCGTTCTGGATCCGCCCCAGCAGGGCGTCGAAGGCGGGGTCGCCGGCGGTGTGCAGGCGCGCGAGCCCCAGGCAGGCGTTGGTCTCGTCTACCGCGCCATAGGCCTCGACGCGGATGTCGGTCTTGCTGACGGTCTCGCCGGTGGCGAGCCGCGTGCGCCCGGCGTCGCCGGCGCGGGTGTAGATTCGGTTCAGCGTAACCATCGGCCGTAGCTCCGGATCAGTGCCGCGTGCGCCACCAGAGCGCGCCCATCAGCACCGCGATGGCGATGGCCTGGGCTACGACGCGCAGGCGCATCAGCTTGTTGGAGTAGGACCGCCCGAAGTTCCCGCCCCGGTAGAGCGCATAGATGCCGAGCGCCAGGATTATGGTCACGGCGGCGAGCGCGGCAGGGATCAGGAAGCTGAAAATGTCCATGGGCCCCAATTTAGGGCTTCCAGCAGTTGCGGGCCACAGCGGATCGAGGCTATCAGGCGCCGCTCGACGCTCGTTGAGCGTGTTCAGCGATCATGTTCCGCGATTTTCGAGCGGGCGCCTGGGCGACGCCGGTTCGATGAGCGTCGGAAGGACGGGGCTGCCGCATGAACACGCCAATCGAGCGGCGACGCCCTCATTCCGGCGCCACGGCGTGCTCATCGGCTGACGCTAAATGGCGAATCGGCCAAGTCGGCCGCCTCAGTTCAGGCGTGGAGTGAGGCGTATTGCGTAGAGGTCAAGTCGAGCGCCGCCCAAGCGCTCCGGAAGGTTCAGAGTTCATGAAACACGTCCCCCCTGCCGAGGTCGCCACCGAGCCGCGCGCCAAAGCCCCCACCCGCCGCGCGCTGGCCAAGCAGCAGACCCGCGCCAAGGTGCTCGCCGCCGCCCGCCGGCTGTTCAGCGAGCACGGCTACGAAGGCGCCACCATCCGCGACATCGCCGCGGCCGCCGGCATGTCGACGGGCGCGGTCTTCGCCAATTTCAGCGACAAGTCCGACCTGTTCCGCGAGATCATGCTCTCGGACATCGCCGCCCTGCTCGAGCAGATGCGCGAGGCCTGCGCCCGGTCCAAGGGCGTCGAGGACGCAGTGCTGAAGATCTTCGGGGCCGGCTACGCCTTCTACAAGACCCAGCTGCCGCTGGCGCGCGCGGCCTTCAGCGTCGCCTGGGCGCCGCAGGAAGGCGAGATGATGCGCAACGTCGTTCCGCTGAACATGATCGAGCAACTGATCCTTGAGCAGCTGAACGCCGCCGTCGCCCGCGGCGAGCTCGGCCAGGAGGCCGAGGTGAAGCTGCGCGCCCAGATGCTCTACGAAGCCCTCCTCGCCAACTTCCCGCACGCCATCTTCCGCGGCTGGAGCCTGGAGGCGCTGCAGGGACGCGCCAAGGACCAGATCCGCGTCATCCTGGCCGGCGCGCGGCGGGGATAGGCCTTGTGCGCGGCCGGCCTTCGCCAGACGAGGAAGGCCGCGACACGCCAACGCGTGCTCGCCGCCGCCCGCGAGCTGTTCGTCTCGGTGGGCTATGAGGCCGCGACCGTCCGCCAGATCGCGAAGCTGGCGGGGGTCTCGGTAGGCAGCGTCTTCACCACCTTCGCCTCCAAGGCCGAGATCCTCAGCCAGGTCATGGAGGAGCGCCTGGAGGCGCTCTACGCCGAGCTCGACCAGGTGATTCCGAACCTGCGCGGCTCCACGGCGGACCGCCTGCGCTCGATGTTCGCCATCCACTTCGCGTTCGAGACCGGCCACGTGCGACTGTTCCTGGCGCATGTCGCGGCCGCCTACGACTGGACCCTGACCAAGGGCGTGCGCCCCTTTGGCCGCAACGTGCGCCTGCGCGGCCTGGTGGAGAACTGCCTGACGAAGGGTGTCGTCCAGGGCGATGTCGACCCGGGCGCCGATCTTGCCGGGATGGTCGAGCTGCTCGTGGCGGCCTACGCCTGGACCTATCGCCTGGCCGCCTGGGACGGCGCCGACGCCGCGGCGATGACCCAGGTCATGGACCGGCAGATCGGGCTGATCGCCGCGGGCTTCCGGCCGCGTTGACGCCGCCTCAGCGGCCGCGCTTCGGCCCCGGCTTTCGCGGCGCGCCCGCGCGCGGTTTCGGCCGGGCCCAGCCGGGCTTGTAGGCCTTCTTCTTCGGCCCGTCGGCGGCGGTCGCGCTGCGCGGCGGCTGCCGGCGCGGGCGGCTCGCGGCCTCGCTCGCCGGCTCAGCGGCGGGCTCCGGCGCGCGGCGGCCGCGACGGGCCGGCGCGGGCGTGCGGGCCCGCTGGAACTGCGGGCGGTCGCCGCGGGGCAGGTTCTCCGCCGCGATGAAGTCGGCGAGCTGCTCGCGGATCACGCGCGGCCCCACCTCCTCGATCTCGCCCGCTTCCAGGGCGCCGAGCGCGAAGGGGCCGTAGGAGAGGCGGATCAGCCGGTTGACCTTCAGGCCCAGCGCCTCCAGCACCCGGCGCACCTCGCGGTTCTTGCCTTCGGCGAGGGTCACCGTGATCCACAGGTTGGCGCCCTGGGCGTCTTCCTTGGCCTTGTCGAGGCGCGCCTCGATCGGGCCGTAGCGGACGCCCTCGACGGTGATCCCGTCCTTCAGCCCGTCCAGCCGCTCCTGGGTGATGCGGCCATAGGCGCGGGCGCGGTAGCGGCGCTGGACGCCGGCGGCGGGCAGCTCCAGCCCCCGCGCCAAGCCCCCGTCGTTGGTGAGCAGCAGCAGGCCCTCGGAATTCAGGTCGAGCCGGCCGATCGAGATCAGCCTGGGCAGGCCGCCGGGCAGCGCCTCGAACACGGTCGGCCGGCCCTGCGGATCCTTGTGCGTCGTCACCAGGCCCACCGGCTTGTGATAGCGGAACAGGCGCGCGGGCTCGGCCTCGCCCACCACCTGGCCGTCGACCGTCAGGATGTCGCCGGGCTCGACCTTCACGGCGGGCGTCGTCAGCACCTGGCCGTTGAGCGCCACGCGGCCCTCCGCGATCAGCCGCTCGACGTCGCGCCGGGAGCCCACGCCGGCGCGCGCCAGCGCCTTGGCGATGCGGTCGGCGCGGTCGTGCGGAGCGTCGGGATCTTGACCGGAGGGGGCCGGGTCGGTTCGGTGCGGATCGTGGACCATCTTCAGCGCACCATGCGCATCGCCCTCGAAGCGGCGCAAGCCGCCGCCTTATCCGGCGAGACCCCGGTAGGGGCCGTCGTCTTCGATCCCGCCACCGGCGAGGTGATCGCCATCGGCGCCAACCAGCCGATCGTCGCGCACGATCCCACCGCCCACGCCGAGATCGTGGCGCTGCGGGCCGCGGCGGCAAAGCTGGGCAACTACCGGCTGACTGGCCTGGGCCTCGCCGTGACTCTGGAGCCCTGCGCCATGTGCGCCGGGGCCATCAGCCACGCGCGCATCGGCCTGCTGGTCTACGGCGCCGACGATCCGAAGGGCGGCGCGGTGATCCACGGGCCGCGCTTCTTCGACCAGCCCACCTGCCACTGGCGGCCGAGAGTCGAGGGCGGCGTGATGGCCGATGAGAGCGCCGGGCTGCTCCGCGGCTTCTTCCGCGCGCGCAGGAAGCGCTAGTGTCCCCATTCCGAAGTTTGCAGGCGCTGGTGGCAGGCTCGGGCGAACTTCAGATCCAGCACACTAACGCGCCGCGGTATTCGCGGGCGCGGGACTGGTCGAGGCCGGCGGCGCGCATCGTCCGGCTCTGGCCTGGACCACATAGAACAGCGCACGGCCCTGGGCGTAGGTGTAGTGCTCGGCCATCGGCGTGGTCGGCTGGCCGGTCAGCAGGCTGGGCGCCTCGGGCGCGCCCCCCTGGGCCGGCTGCGGCCCTGCCGGGCCGCTCGACACGCCCTGCTGATTCCAGCGCGTCAGCGAGGAGACGCAGGCCGCCACCGTCGCCTGCGCGACCGCTTCGGCCGGATCGGTCGAGGCCGCCAGGGTGTAGGCCCACCGGTGCAGGCAATCGTCCAGCGCGGTGGCGGGGTCGGTCAGGGCCGGGGTCGGGGCCGGGGCGTTGCTGGCGTTGGCCGCCTCCGCGAAGGGCGTGCAGATCCGCGACCCTGCGCCCGAGGCTCCGGAATGGGTCCTGTCGCAGGCGCAGAGCGCCAAGGCGGCCAGCGCCGTGGGGACGGCGATCAGCTTGCAGCTGGACATCGGGCTCACCGGCAGACCTGGGTGGGCGCATAGACCAGCTGGCCGCGCTCGTCGTAGTAGGGCCGGTTCTCGTAGGCGCAGCCGCCGCGGGCGGCGGCATAGCTGGTGTTGTCGTAGTAGCGGTTCTCATAGCGGTGCGCATAGCGCGTCCGACGGTGACGATAGGCGGCCCGCCGCGGATAGTCGCAATTCACCCGCGCCACCTGGTTGCCGACCACCGCGCCGCCCACGCCGCCCAGGACCGTGCCCGTGGTGTTGTGGGAAATCGCCTGACCGATCAGCGCCCCGCCGATGCCGCCCAGGACCGTGCCGGTGACCTTGCGGTCGTGGGCGTAGCGTTGGCAGGATTCCGCATGGACGATGCTGGGCGCGGCGACCACGGCGACCAGCCCCGCGACCATCAGAGCTCGGCGCATGTCTGTCTCTCCTCTGGTTGGAGCCTCGCGCCAGGAGGCTCGCCAGAGAAACGTGGGGAGCTTGTGTTTAGTGCCCGCGGGCAGCGGCCTTATGTCGGCCAGTCGACGAAGGCGTGCTTGGCGAGCCACAGCAGGCCGAGCTCGACCGCTCGGCGCCGGTGCGGCGGAAAGGCGAGCAGGACCTCCGCCACGGTGCGGGCGTGGCCGGCGGCGATCAGCTCGAGCGCGCGGGCGCATTCCGGCAGGTCGGCCCGCCAACCACCGAAGACAGTGTCGAGGCCCACCGCCCCGGCGAGCACCTGGTCGGGCGAGGCGCCCGGAACGGCCGTGAGCCGGGTCTCCGGCGCCAGCACCGCGGTGGCGAAGCCTGCAAAATCGTGGAACGGGTCGCCTTTCACCGGGTGGCGACGGTGGCGCGTCGGCGGCTCGTGCGAGGCGCTGCGGCGCCGGGCGAGCTCGTCCGCCAGGGCGTTGATCTGCGGCGCCACGACCTTCCAGTCGAAGCTCTCCCGCACCCGCTCACGCCCCGCCGCCCCCATGCGGCGGCGAAGCTCGGGATCGGCGATCAGGCGGACGAGCGCGTCCGCGGCGCGCTGGGTGTTGACGGCCGTGTGCTGGGCGAGCGTGCCGACATAGACCTGGTAGGACTGGGTCTCCAGCACATGCCGCTGCGCGATCGCGCCGCCTAGGCCCCCGGCGGGCCCGATCAGGGTCGGGACCAGGAAGCCCTCGACGCCGTCGCGGATCGTGAAGCGGTAGCCGTCCCAGTCGCTGGCCACCACCGGGCGGCCCGCCGCCATGGCCTCCAGCGGCGTCAGGCCGAAGGTCTCCTGGATGTTGTCGACCAGCGA
>CBJNAS010000190.1:0-6291 GCA_966434565.1 uncultured Phenylobacterium sp. | reverse complement strand
AGGCGGACAAGCCTCATGTCGCGGCCGCCGCCGTGGCGTCGCGCTCAGCCCTCGACCAGGCCCGGCGCCGGGCCCTGGACCTCGGCCAGCGCGCCAAGGCCCGCGCGCGCGGCGAGATCTCCCGCCGCCGCGCCCGGGCGGCCGACACCCTGGAGACCCTGGCCGACGCGCTGCGGCCCGACGAGCTCCTGCGGCGAGAGCGCCGGTGGCGGACGGCGAGGCTGGCCGGAGGCTCGACCCTGGCGCTCACCGCGGCCCTGGCGGCTGGCGTGGCGCTCGGCATGGCGCTCAGCCAGCGGCTGAAGAAGCGCCAGGCCCCGGTGGCCGCCCAGGCTCAGGCGCCGCAGGCCGAAGCGCCGCAAGGTGAGGCGCTACCGAGCGAAGACTCCAAGGCCGCGGCCTCCAGCGCGGCCCGCAGGGGCCGCTCGGGCGGGTTCTCCGGCGCCGACGGCGTCTCTTCGGGCGCGGCCGGCATCGGCTGAGCCTCAGGCCAGCGCCGCGGCGCCTTCCTCGCCGGCTTCGGCCAGCCGGGCGATCTCCTGCAGCAGGGCGGCGGGCGAGATCGGCTTGCCGACGACGCCGTCCATGCCGGCCTCCAGATAGGTGCGCCGCTGGTGGGCCAGCACGTTTGCGGTCAGCGCGACGATCGGCGTGGCGGCCGAGCGCTCGCCCAGGGCGCGGATGCGGCGGGCGGCCTCGAGCCCATCGATGCCCGGCATCTGCACATCCATCAGGATCAGGTCGAACACCTCCCGCGCGGCGGCCTCCACACCGAGATAGCCGTCGGCGGCCGTCTCCACCGAGGCGCCCAGCTGCTCCAGCAGCTTGGTGGCGATGAAGCGGTTGGTCGCATTGTCCTCCACCACCAGGACCCGCAGTCCGGCCAGGACATTTTCCTGGCAGGCGGCCGCCGGCGCCTCGGCCGTGGCGGGCTCGGCTGCGACCTCCAGCCAGAAGGTCGAGCCCACGCCTTCCACGGATGCGAACCCCACGTCCCCGCCCATCATCTGCGCCAGCCGCCGGGTGATGGTCAGCCCCAGTCCCGAACCGCCGAAGCGTCGCGTCGTCGAGGCGTCGCCCTGCTGGAATCGCTCGAAGATCTGCGCCTGGGCGTCTGCGGGCACGCCGACCCCGCTGTCCTCGACCTCGAAGCGCAGCCGCCCCCCCGTCGACCCATAACGCACCACCACGCCGCCGGCCTCGGTGAACTTCACTGCATTGCCGGTCAGGTTGAACAGGGCCTGGCGCAGGCGGACCGGGTCCGAGCGCACCCAGCCCACCGCGCCCAGCGCCTCGGCGGTCAGCGTGAGGCCCTTCGCCTGCGCCTGCGGCGCCAGCAGCCGCAGCACCCCCTCGACAAGGGCGGCGGGATCGACCGGCTCATAGGCCAGCTCCAGGCGTCCGGCCTCGATTTTCGAGAAGTCGATGACGTCGTTGAGCAGCTCGGCGAGCATCTGGCCGCAGGAGAGCGCCTCGTCGAGCAGCAGGCGGCCGTCCGCCGAGATCGGCTCGGCCTTGAGCAGGTGCAGCACGCCCATGATCCCGTTCATTGGCGTGCGGATCTCGTGGCTCATGTTGGCCAGGAAGGCGGATTTGGCCTCGGCAGCGGATTCCGCGGCGCGTTGCGCCTCGATGAGGGCGAGCTCCTGGCGCTTGTCGGCGTCGATGTCATGCAGCAGGCCAACCGCCTTTCGCCAGCGGCCGTTACGGGCGACCTGCAGGTGGTGGAAGATGCGCACCCACCTTGGCTGGCCATCGGCGCCCAGGATGCGCGCCTCGAAGCCGTCGGCTGACACCCGTTCTCCGTGATGCAGCGCGCGGAAGCATTCGCGCACATGCGCCAGGTCGTCCGGATGGAAGCGCGGGTAGCGCAGCGCGTTCACGTCGCCGTAGCTGACGGGGCCGGCCGGTCCCGCCAGCCGCTCGAATTCCGGCGAGGCCCAGAAGCGCTTGGCGGTGTGATCGATCTCATAGGCTCCGGCCTGGGCGACCTCGAGCGCGAGCTTGAGCCGCCGGCCGCGCGCGAGGGCTTCCCGGCGCGCCTCGCGCATCCGCCGCTCGCCCTGGCGCGCCGCGTCCCGCGCGGCGGCGAGCTCGGTGATGTCCTCGGCGATGCCGGCCAGCGCGTAGAGCCCGCCCGGCCGGGGCTCGGCCTGGTAGGTGATGCGGAAGCTCGCCCAGCCGGCAGGCGTCCGCATCCGGTGCTCGATCTGGCCGGGCTCGCCCGTGCGCTCGGCCTGCTCGACCGCCAGCAGAGCCCTGCGGCGATCGGGCGGCGGAACCAGGCGGAGGAAGTCCTCGGACCTCTGAAGGGCGGCCGGGTCCAGGCCGACCCGCCGCAAGAGCTTCTCGGGCCAGCGGACGCGACGGTCCGACGGCTCGTAGGTCCACAGGCCGACGCCGGCGGTGGTGTAGAGCAGGTCGCGCGTCTTGCGAAGGTTCCTGAGCTCCTCGGCGCGGGCATGGGCCGGTCCCACCGCGCGCAGGGAGACGATCTCGCGTCCGTCCTCCAGCCGCTGGACCCGGGCCGTGAACCAGTCCCAGCCGCCGGCGCCGCGGCGCAGCCTCAGCTCCCGTTCTTCCACTTCGCCGGCCGCCGGGCTGCCGAACGGCGCGTCGTCGGGATGGACGAAGTCGCAGAAAGGTCGCCCGACCAGCTCGGCTTCGGGAATCCCGACCGTCTCGGCCCAGACGGGATTGACGAGCGCCAGGCTGCCATCGGGGTCGGCGACGTGAATCAGGTCCCGGCTGTTGCGGAACAGCCACTGGACCATCTCAGCCCCTGGGGCGCCCGTCGCCGTTGGGCGGCGTCGTGGCATCGAGTCCTCCGGTTTTGAGACCGGCGGTACGCGAAGCTGGTAAACATAATGTAGTCGGCGGCCCGGAGTGCGGCATTCGGTCCTGACCCACGCCCAGCGAAATCTGCCGCCGTCGTGCAACGCGCGCTCGTGCAACGCGGTCGGGGCGCAACCGTTGATTTCCTGCGGAGATCGGCTCCGCAGGGAGGCGTCCGATGTTCCCGCCCGGCCTGCGCGATGCGCTACGACCTTACCTCTGGCTGGCGCTGGCGGCTTGCCTGGCCGGTGTCGCCAGCTATGCGCTTCTCGGCGGTCCACACGCGCGGATCAAGGCGCCGGTGGCCTATGTCCGGGCCGAGCTGACGCCCGCAGCGGACGCCTGGAACCTGCCGAAGCGGATCTGACGCGAGGCCCGCTCCGCCTGCGCGCGGGAAGGGCGTTTGCCAACAGCTCAAATCACGCCAAGGTCGCCCGCCATGAGCGAAGAACCGGTCCTTTCCCTCGCCCCGGCGGAACCCCTGGTGGTGCGGCCCGCGGAGCTCGCGGCCTATCTGGCCGCGCGCATGTGCCATGACTTCATCAGCCCGGCGAGCGCCGTCGTCTCGGGCTTGGACCTGCTGGACGACCCCTCCGCCCAGGACATGCGGGAAGAGGCGATGGGCCTGATCGCGACCTCGGCGCGCAAGCTGACGGATCTGCTGTCCTTCGCCCGGGTGGCCTTCGGCGCCTCGGCCTCCGCCGAGACCTTCGACGTGCGCGAGCTGGAGCGGCTGGCGGGGGGCGTCTTCGCCCACATGCGCGCCGAGCTCGACTGGCAGGTCGAGGTTCCCGCGGTGAACAAGCCCGCCGCGCGCGCCCTGCTCAATCTCGCCCAGATGGCCGGCGCGGCCCTGCCCACCGGCGGGACGGCGCGCATCCGCGCGGTTCAGGAGGGCGCCTTCCTGGCCATCGCCGCCGACGCGGGGGGGCCGCGCGCGAGGCTGCGCCCCGAGGTGCTGCGCGGCCTTCGCGGTGAGCCGCTGGCTGAGGGCCTCCACGGCCACTGGGTGCAGGCCTACTACCTCCACCTGTTCCTCGGCGACGCCGGCGGCCGTGTCTTCGCGGATGTGTCCGATGAAGGCGTGGTGTTCGCCGCGACCGTGCCGATCTGAGCGCCGGGTCCGTGCAGCGGCGCTCACTATACTGACGTCCTGATACGAATGGACGTCAGAGTGGATCTTCACTTCTTCTTCAGCTCTTCCCCGCGAAAGCGGGGGGTGACCGGAGAGAAGATTTTCGAGAGCGCCCCCTACGCCCCGACCGGCTCTCCCGCGACCGCCTTGGCCACCGCGTCGTAGAAGCCTTGCGCCCAGTCGCGGGTGCGGCCGAGCGGGCTCTGCTGCATCCGTTGGCGAAGGCCGGCGCGGAGCTCGGCGATGCGCGCCGGGTCGTTGGCCAGTCGCACGGCGATCGCCACGAACTCGTCGAGGCTGCGGGCGCAGAGCTCCGGCAGGCCTAGGTTCATCAGGGTCGAATAGCTCAGCCGCTCGAAGACGCTGTCGCCCACCAGCGTCACGCAGGGCGCGCCCATCCACAGCGACTCGCAGGTCGTGGTGCCGCCGGTCTGGGGGAAGCAGTCCAGGGTGATGTCGATCCGGTTGTAGTGCGGCAGGTGGGCGCCCCGGACGGGCTCGAACAGGATCCGGTCGGCCGACACCCCGCCCGCTTCGAAGATGGCGCAGAGGTTGCGGCGGAAGGACGGGCCGGAGCCTTCGGGCCGTACGAACAGGAAGCGCGAGCCAGGCGTCTCCTTCAGCACCCGCGCCCAGGTCTCGATGACGCGGGCGTTGTACTTCTGCGGGTTGTTGGCCGTGCCGAAGGTGACGTGGCCGTTGCGCGCCACCGGCGGCTCCGGGGCGGCGGCGGGCTCGGGCCGGAAGTGGAACGAGCCGAGCGGATACCAGGCGTGCGGCAGCATCAGCGGCTTTTCCAGGATCAGGTCCGGCCGCTCGGGCATGACGTACGGGTCGACCACCAGGTAGTCGATGGTCGAAAGGCCCGCGGAATGGGGATAGCCCAGCCAGCTGGCCTGCTTCGGCGCGGGCTTGTAGGCCATCACCTCGAGCTTGTTCATGAAGGTCGAGCCGCCGAGCTCGATAAGGATGTCCAGCTGGTCGTCGGCGATAACCTGCGCCGCCTCGCGCGCGCCGATCTCGGCGTTCCAGCGGAAGGCCTTGGTCTTCGACGCCATCAGCCGCTGCACGTCGTCCTCGCCCTGCTGGTTGTAGGAGTAGCAGTAGAGGTCGAAGCGCGGATCGACGGTCTCGAACAGCGGCATGGCGAAATAGCCCACCGGATGGCGGCGCAGGTCCGAGGACATCAGGCCCAGCCGGATGCGCCCGTCGGGGGCCCGCGGGGCGGGCCGGCGGATCGGCGCCTCCGCCGCCTGCCGCTCGACCATCCTCGCCCAGATCCGGTGCTGCTCGAGCAGCTCCCTGCGGTCGTCGTCGGAGCCCACCAGGGCGAGCTGCTTGAAGAGAGCGGTGTGGCGGCCGCTCTCCGCCCAGGCGCGGCCGCGCGCGCGGAAGTCGCCCAGCTGAGGCAGGGCGTCGAAGTCGGCCACCCGGTCGAGCACCTCGAACATCACCTTCTTGGCGCCGCCGCCGGAGAGGTCGATGCCCTCCGCCAGAGCGGCCTTGGCGAGCTGATAGGCCTCCTCGATGTTGCCGCCCTCGTCGCCGCTGCGGGTGCGCTCCAGGCTCTCGATCAGGGCGATGCGGTAATCGCTGCTCTGCGGGTCAAGCTCGACCGCCCGGCGCAGGTGGACGTTGCCGCGCTCGCGATCGTAGTCGGCGATCGTCACGCCGATCTGGTACTGCAGCCACGCGGCCTCGCCGATCCGCGCGAGGGTGTCGGTGAGGAAGACCTCGGCCCGGCGGAACTGGCCGCCGCGGCGCATGACCACCGCCCTTGCTTCGAGCAGGCGCGGATGGTCCGGGTTGGCGGCCAGCGCCTTGTCCAGCGTCTCCTCCGCCTGCTTGGCGCGGTTCTGGTCGTTGAAGGTCCCGGCCAGGTCCAGCCAGGCCTCGATCAGGTCCTTCTTGACGGAGACCGCCTGGCGGAAGCGGACCAGGGCGGCGTCGATCTTGTTCTGCGCCTTCAGCGCGCGCCCGAGGATGCGCTGGTATTCGGCGTTGCGCGGATTCTGCCGTACGAGCCGGGTCAGCGCCTCCTCCGCCGCGGGCGCGCGTCCCAGGTCCATCAGCACGTTGCAGCGGTTGAACTGCGGCGCCTCCTGGCGCGGGTCCAGCCGCACCGCGGCCTCCAACACCGCCAGCGCTTCTTCCAGCCGCCCGGAGCGGCGCAGCAGGACCCCGCGCAGGTTGGCGATCTCCACGTCGCGCGGATGCTGGGAGGCGGCGCGGGCCGCCCACTCGACCCCCTCGGCGATGCGGCCGGCATAGTAGAGCTGGGCGACCAGGACGCGCCAGACCGCGGGCGGCCGCGTCGGCGT
>CBJNAS010000189.1:0-6296 GCA_966434565.1 uncultured Phenylobacterium sp. | reverse complement strand
CACTACGTTGACATCGTAGGGGTCGCTGGTTCAATCCCAGCCGCGTCCACCATCTTTCTTCCTTATAACACAAAGAGTTAGAACCGGGACGACAGCGCGCCTGACGCCAAAATCGCGCTCGGTTTTGCGTTAGTGGGGCAGCAGTGGGGCAGCCAGGACGCGCATAGGTGCGACGATTTGAGCCGCCCTGAGATCGTTCCTCGCCTCGGGTCGAGATCGTCGACGCTGTTTCGTCGCGTCTCACGAGCGCACAGTGCAGGCCGCCACCTCACTGGCCCGCCAAGTCGATCACCAGACCGGCAGGACCGTCACTCCCCCGCACCGGACTTTCCGGACGCCTCAGAAGGCGGGAAAGCGATCGCGGGTGGCGCATGAATGGCTGAGTATGTGCTCACACCACGAGCTGGGTCGCCGGAAGCCGCGGTTTGGGCCCTAGCAAACGCGTCGGTGATCGGCCAAGCCGGAACGCGGTGATCAGCCGCCGGTCGGTACCGAGGTCATATCGCTGCGCCAGAAAGGCGTTCGTCTGGGCGTCGTCGGCCAGCACCGCCATGGGCGCCGCCGAGACTCCGAGCGCGGCGAACTCCAGCCACAGCCGGTAGAACCGGCGTCCGGTCTGAAGCGGCGACTCGTTCGCGGGCCGGTGGAAGAGCGCCACGGCGGCAGCCGAGCGGACCACGCCGGCTTCGCCGGTGAGCGCGCCCGCCAGCCCGATGGCGTCGCACAGCTCGAAGATCCGGGGCCTCAAGACAACACCCGCACCCGCCGCTTCGAACGGCGACATCTCCATGGCCTCGGCGTTCAGCCCATCCCGCGCCCAGTCCGGATGGCGGCGCGACAGCCGCATCCAGGACAGCAGCTCCGCCCGATAGGCCGCATCGCGGAACGTGCGCAGGCTGGCGGCGTCGTTCAGGCGGGCGATCTCACCGATCTCCTGGGCGGCCGTGATCAGCACCACGTCATCGCCGGCGGTGAGAACCTGAAGGCGCGCGGCGTCCTCCGCCGGCTCGAACTTGCCCCGATAGGTTCGCCGCATTGGGACCAGCGCGTGCAGCGCGTCAGGCGGCCCGGCCTGCCCCATCGAAAGCCGCGCCACTGGCCGCAGTCCGCGGTCGGCCGCGCCGTCCAGAGCTTCGACCCGGAGCGCGTGGCCCTCCGCTGCGCAGGTGAGCGCGAACCCCTCAATGGCAGCGCCGTGGCTCACCCCGGCGTCGCGCCCAGCCGGGTCGCCGACCGGCAGGCGCCGGGCGATGTCTTCCAGCACCAGCACCCGACCGTCAGGTTCGAGGCGCCAGCGGGTGGGCTGGGTGTTGTGGACGCTGGGGGCGAGATTGGCTTCGGCGACCCGGGCGGCGAATTCGGTCGGGGTCATGCGGAGCCTCGGGCGGCGATAGCGGCGAGCTTGCCGAACAGAGCGAGTTGCGCTTCCACCGCGCCGGGCGCGCCGCTGTCAGGCAGGGTGAGCAGCGCGATCCGCGGCGGCGCAGCGGAGACCACGACGGCGTGGGTCGCCTCGTGGCGGGCCAGGAGAGCGGCGAGTTCCTCGCGCGGCCGCTCGGCGATGGCGGTCGAAGCCAGGGCAGCCCGCGTCCAGACGGGGCGGGCGGCGAGGGCCTCGGCCAGGCCCGCCGTGTCATAGTCGGCGAGCTGCGTGCTCTCGGCCAATATCAGGCCGCTTAGCAGGGGCTGGTCGACTACGCCGTCAAGGAAGCTGTCCAGCCGACTGGCGTCGGCGCGCGCCAGCGCCGCGGCGAAAGCTGTCTCGGCGAAGCCCACGCGGGCGCGGACGCCGCTGGCCACGGCGCTGGCGGCGAGCAGCAGAGCTAGCAAGACGGCCGTCATCCGGACCGTCTCCATTGCCGTGGCGAGGTCCAAGGCGCTGCAAAAGGCGAAGGCGACCACAGCGGCGATCAGGGCGAGCGCCAAAAACTCCGCGATCATGCGCCGCGCATCCTGCACCGAGGTTGGGCTGGCGGAGAGGGCGAAAGCGACGCCGGCCGCGCCGATGCCGCTCAGGCCTACGGGTGAGACGGGGATGAAGTCGGACGTGCTGGCGACTGTGACCAACAGGCCCGACGCCACCAAGGCGGAGACCCCAGCGTTCTCCTGGCGCGACAGCGAGGTCCGATCGCGCGCCAGCAACAAGACGGTGATCCCCGCCAGAGACAGGACCACATAGACCGCCAGCATCTGGTCCGACCAAGCCTGTCTCGCCCCGATCAGGGCGGCGGCGAACGCCGCCACCGCGCCGCCGGCGACGAACACCTTCAGAAGCCGGGGCGCATGGCGGCGCAGCACCGCCTCGGCCAGCAGAAGGGCGGCAATCGGCAGCGCGCAGGCGATCAGGCGCTGCAGCACCTCCAGGCCCGGCCAGCCCGCGGCCTCGAACCCTGCGCGCGCCGCGAAGAACACCGCCAGGCTTCCGAAGACGACGATCAGGTAGGGCCGAAGCGGGGTCGCTTGGCGCGCGACGCCCAACACCGCGCCGGCGAGCGTC
Organism: uncultured Phenylobacterium sp.; assembly: GCA_966434565.1. Classification (GTDB taxonomy): domain Bacteria; phylum Pseudomonadota; class Alphaproteobacteria; order Caulobacterales; family Caulobacteraceae; genus Phenylobacterium. The sequence continues at coordinate 3,799 of CBJNAS010000189.1, read as the reverse complement.
AGGGCGGATAACCCGTCCACCAGACCCTGGGCGGCGAGCCGGGTCAGCATTAGCTGGCCATCATCCGGGCCATGAAGCGGCGCACCAGGAGGCCCTTCACCGCGGCGATCGGCGCTGGCAGCGGCCGCTCGATGCGCGGCTTGTAGGGGTTCAGGAACCAGCCGCGATGATCGGCGCCGGGCTTGCGGCCCATGATCAGCTGCAGGGCCTCGTAGGCCATCAGATTGCCGGTGGCGATTACCATCGGCGCGAACGACATGCGCGAACGCTTGCCCGCCGCCATCTCCGCCGCCGCGGCCAGGTCTACATGGAAGGCCGACGAGGAGTGGGTCAGCACATATTCCAGCTCCTTCAGGAAAGCGCCGCGGCGCTCCTCCTCGGTGAGGGCGTCCCAGGCCTTGCCGCGCGTGGGATAGCCTAGGCGGTCCTCCGGCCGTGGCGCGTCCGGGCGGACGACGATCACCGAGGGCAGTGGCGAGGCGTACGCGTCGATCACCGTGGCGCCGGCCTGTTTGGCGACGCGGTAGAGCTGGACGGTAGCGGCCACGTCGTCGCAGCCGTTGACGATGGTCTTGTAGCGCGCCGCAATCTCCGGCAGGCGCGTGGTCCAATCGGCCCCCATCACCTCCAACTCGGCCTGGGGGTTGATCTTCCGGACCGCCGCGGCCGATGCCTCGGCCTTGGATTGACCCACGGTGTCAAGGTTGGCGAACACCTGACGGTTCAGGTTGCTGACCTCGAAGACGTCAATATCCGCCAGGCCGATGCGCCCGACGCCGGCTCGCGCCAGGGAATTGAGACAGGCGCCGCCCATGCCGCCGAGACCGGCCACGAACACCGCGCCACCCTTCAACTGCGCCTGTTCCTCGGCGGTCACGAAGCCGAAGTTGCGGGTCGTGAAGACGTCGTAGTCGAAGCTCATGGATCTGAGGTCCTGAAGGGGCGCAGGCGCCCCATGGGCTCGCCGGCGTCGAGCCAGTGAACGGCTGGCAGCAGCGCCGACTGCATGGCGAACACCGCTAGGCGCGCGGCGAACTGAAGGCCGCTCAGCGGGCGCGCGACCCGGTTCAGGTAGCGCCCGGCGGCCTCCATGTTGAGCTGACCGATCTGCAGGAAGTCGTCGCCGCGGTCGTAGTCGAGCTCCGTCCGGCACATCTCGTTGTAGGCGTCGTTGCGATGCTTTGCCGCCGCCTCGAAGGTCTTCTTCAGGTCGTCCGAGCCGCCGGTGTAGCTGTCGAGGATCACCGAGCGTTCCTCGTCGAACACCGCCTCCGGACCCACGCCAAACACATGGCGGTGCCGCGCCATGATCTGCCGCGCCAGATTGCGATGGGCGAAGCTGGGGCCGGAGGTCCGACCCGGCGCCGGGAACACCTGGTCGAAGGTCTCGGCCACCATACCGACCACCGCCGGCACCTGGGTGACGTTTGACAACCGAACCGGCCGGCACTGACGGCGCAGGAAAATCAGGACGCAGGTCAGGCCATAAAGCATCTCCGACAGGCCGCGGCCGCGCAGCGCTGGGTCCACCATCACTAGGCCCAGATGAAGCACCTCGACCGGCCGCCCGGCCACCGTCGCGTCCATCAATGCCAGGGCGTTGAAGGCCACCGGCCGCGCCTTCTCGTAGATGACCGTGACCACGGTGTTGTCCATCCGCTCACGATCGCCCCCCAGGACGCCATACTCCAGGTCGCCATCGGGAATGACGGCCCGGGCCACTGTCTTCAGCTCGCCCACCAAGGTAGCCAGGGCTTCGGGCTTGAGGGCCAGGCCCGGGCGCTCGACGATGCGCAGGGTAAGGCCGCGCCCGACGCCCATGCGCAGGTTGAGGTAGCGGCGGGCTGACCTCACGCGACGGCGGCTGTGCGTCGAGGCCGCCGCGCCAGCGGCCCGCCTGGGCGACGCAACCAGAGCTCGGCCAGCACCAGGCCTTCGCCCTGGCCCAGCCAGAAGATCACCGCCAGCGCCAGGTGGTCGTTCATGTGAAAGACCATCACCAGCAGCGGCTGGTAGAGACGCGACAGGGTGATCCCCAGGGTCATGCCGGTGGCGCGCGTGATCCACGCCTCGTGCCCGCGGAGGTCTCTAGGCCGGACCGCCAGCCAGGCTGCGCCGACGCACCAGAGGATGATCACCATCCACACCAAGTTCGGCCAGACCGCCGCCATGCCGGAGAACGGATAGACGAACGTCGCAGCCACGCCGGTGAGCGGCAGCAGCACCAGGCAGGCGCCGGCCACGAAGCCGATCCAGCGATGCCGTCGCAGATCCTGGTTGCGGAACTTGCGCCAGAACTGCAGCGCCGCCAGGCCTGCGAACAGGGTGCCGATCGCTGCGTGCGAGTGGATCAGCAGCGGATTGCGGTCGAAGGCGGCGAGCTGGATATCGGCGTAGTCGCGGCCGGCCAGGGCGGCGACGCTGTCATGCTGCACCGAGGACGGGACGAGGAGGTGGTTCAACCCGATGGCAACGGCGCCGACGCCCAGGGCGATCAGGATGACGGCCGGGAGCCAGGTCCTCAGGGGCGCTAGCCGTCCCGTCTTCGCATCGATGAATAGCGACATTGCGTCCTGAAGCAGACCTGCGGTGTACGTGGACCGTGCCGCAACTCTAGAGTGACGACAAGCGTTGGCGTCCCTACGCGCGAAGTCAGGCGTCCTCCAGCGCAGGGTTCTTCACCGCGACGCCGTTGGTTACGGATGCGCCATTACCGCATCGGCCAGCCAGCCTCGCCGCCGAGCTTCGAACGCGGCCGTCGATCGCTTCGGCGTGTTGAACACAGCCTTGGCCGCCTCGACATGATTGTGGACAGTCCGCGGGGAGACCCCGAGCAGCACTGCAATCTCATGGTCCGTCTTGCCGGCGTAGACCCAACGCAGGCACTCGAGCTGGCGTGGTGTCAGCGGGCAGTGCGCGTCGGACTCGGCAGCCGCGACAATCTCCCGGCCGCGCGTGGCGAAGTAGTAGCCGGCAAGGTGCATGGCGTGCCGGACCTCTGGAGCGAGATCCAGCTGGGGACCGCTGAAGGTCGTGGCCAGAAGCGTTCCGTCAGGCTCCCGGACCGGGATGATGAAACCCTCGCCGCTGCCGGTGAATTCGACGCAATCAGCCATGACCCGGTCTCCGGCAGCATATCGGAAATGAGCTAAGGCCTCGGACCAGGCGAAGGGCCGCGATCGGGTCAGTAGCATCCGGACGGCTGGATCGTGCTCGCTGTACCCGCCGCGCTCGTAGCGATCCGCCCAGTCTCGCCATCGCTCGCCCAAAAGGGCGCGCGGACTGACGGGCCGCCCGGGACTCTGTATAAGATTCACCGACAGCGAGGTCACGCCGAACGGCGTGAGCCGTTGCTTCAGTCCCGACAGGAGTTCATCCGGATGATCGATCCTGTCGATCTCGCCGGCGAACTCCAGCACGTGCATGACCTCCGCACGCATCCTGCCCTGCGCCCCTGTTGACGCGTCCCTGGTGCGCCGGGCGCACCTTTGACTTTTGACAACAACGACCAGCCAAGGCGAAGGTTCAACCTAGGCGAGCAATCAAAGGCCACGCTCGGGTCCGGTGCGTCCCACCGACAGGACTTGCACGCCTTGCGCGCCGCGGGCCAGTTCCACCGTCTGGCCAACTTGCGGTGGCGCCTTGCCGAGGCCAAGCCGCGCATAGTGCTCCAGGCCATCACGGTCCCGCACGACGACATAGGCTGACGCGCCGATCTCGTCATGGAAGCCGGTCCGGACCACGCGGCCGCGGACGCTCTCGGCGCTGGTCGGCACGGTCGGCCTCGGCGCCGTCGCCG
>CBJNAS010000188.1:0-6301 GCA_966434565.1 uncultured Phenylobacterium sp. | reverse complement strand
GCCGGTGCGGGTCAGCAGCGCCTGCTCGGCGTCGCGCACCTGGCCGACGCGGTCGACCAGGTGGAGCTGCTGCGCCTTCTCGGCCAGGTAGGGGCCGGCTTCCAGCGTCTGGCGCAGCGCGCCGGCGTCCATGTGGCGGTCGGCGGCGGCGGCGGACAGGTCGGAGGCGTAGATCGAGCCCATCCATGATAGCTCGGCCTGGCGGTGGGCCGGCGTGTAGTCGTCATAGAGATAGCTGTTGACGGCGTTCTTGAACTCGTAGCGCTGCTCGTAGTCCGCCTTGATCCCGTATTTGTCGAAGAAGCGCTTGAGGAACATGTCCTCGCTGGCCAGGCCCGTCACCTGGAAGGAGGCGCCCGGCTGCATCCACAGCTCGTCCGCCGAGGCGCCCAGCATGTAGCTCGCCGTCACCACGCCCGAGGGGTAGAGGCCCTGGCTGTGGGCGACCACGGTCTTGCCGGCGGCGCGGAAGCGCTTGATGGCCAGGCGCAGCTCGTCGGCCGAGCCGGGCTCGACGCCGCCCTCCGGCAGGCGGATGAAGAGGCCCTTCACCCGGTCGTCGCCCTCCGCCCGGTGCAAGGTCTCGACGATCGACATCACCGAGTTGGAACGGTGGCCGATGCCGGTCAGCGGGCTCTTCGGCGACTGGTCGGTCAGCGGATCGCGCAGGTCCAGCTCGAGCACCGTCTTGGCCGGCACCGCCTGCGGGCCCGCGGCGTTGGCGGCGATGGCGACGAGCACGATCGGCACCCCGATCAGGAAGATCATCAGCCCGGCGAACACGCCCGCCGCGGTGATCAGGAACTGCTTCATCGTGGGTCGCTCGAGCCTCGCAACCGGCGCGCCGGTCCGGCGGTGGTCGCACACATTCGCGCCTGCGGGAAGCCGGTGCGCGCGGCGGCGAGCCGGAGGAGATCGTCGGCGCGGCGCTGTACCTGGCCAGCGAGCTTTCCTCGTTCACCACCGGCCTGCATCTCAGGGCGAGGTCCGCGTCCAGCGAAATGACGGCGCCCGCCGCAATTGACCATGCGCTGGCCGCAGCTTCATCGTCTTGTGGCGGAGGCCCTGGGGCGAGCCCGAGCCCAGGTCCGGGAGAGTGCGACGATGAGCCTGGCGGCCTTGGCCCTGCTCCTGGCCTTGCTCGCGGCGGGACCCGCGGCGGCGCTGGACAATGGCCTGGCGCGCACGCCGCCGATGGGCTGGAACAGCTGGCATCGCTTCGGCTGCAACGTCTCCGAGGGCCTGATCCGCGAGACCGCGGACGCCGTGGTCGCTTCGGGCCTGCGCGACGCCGGCTATCAGTACGTGGTGATCGACGACTGCTGGCAGGCGGGGCGGGCGGACGATGGGACCATCCTGGCGGATCCGGCGCGCTTTCCATCGGGCATGAAGGCGCTGGCCGACTACGTCCACTCGCGAGGGCTGAAGTTCGGGCTCTATACCGACGTCGGCGACCGGACCTGCGAAAAGCGGCCAGGAAGCCTGGGCCACGAGGCGCAGGACGCCCGCGCGTACGCCGAATGGGGCGTCGACTTCGTGAAGATCGACTGGTGCCACAGCCAGGGACTGGAGGCGACGGCCGCCTATGGGCGGATGCGCGACGCCCTGGCGGCGACGGGGCGGCCGATCCTGATCAGCATCTGCGAGTGGGGCCTGTCGCGGCCGGCGCGCTGGGCGCCGGCGGTGGGTAATATGTGGCGCACGACCGGCGACATCGGCGACGCCTTCGATCGCGAGCCGCTGCATCCGGACGGACACGCCCAGGGCGTGGCGAGCCCGGTCCCGATCGAAATGGACCTGGGCGTGCTGCAGGTGCTCGATCGCCAGGCGGGGCTGGCGTCGGCCGCCGGCCCGGGCGGCTGGAACGATCCGGACATGCTGGAGGTGGGCCTCGGCGGCATGTCGCCGGACGAGGAGCGCGCGCATTTCGCCCTGTGGGCGATCCTGGCCGCGCCGCTGATCACCGGCAACGACGTGCGCGCGATGACGCCGGAGACCCGCGCCATCCTGACGGATCCGGAGGTGATCGCCATCGACCAGGATCCGGCGGGCAAGGCGGGCGAGCGGGTGCTGCGCTACGGCGACCTCGACGTCTGGGCGCGTCCGCTCGCGGACGGGGGCCTGGCGGTGGCGCTGCTCAACCGCGGAACGGCGCCGCTCACGGCCGCGCTCGATCGGGCGGTGCTCGCCCTGCCGTCCGGCGCCTGGTGCGTGCGGGACGTTTCCGATCATGCGGACCGGGGCGTGATCGGCGTACGCTACACCGGCGAGGTGGCGCCTCATGCGGTCCGGCTGCTGCGGCTGAGGCCTTGCGGTTTGCAATGAAACCGTGGGGCGCGCCATTCCATGGCGGAACGGAGGAAAGACGATGGCGATAGCGCGGCCTGCGGGCCTCATTCCGGGGGAGGAACCCGCGAAGCTTCGCCACCTCGACATCTAGCAGATGGCCCCGCCGGATCCGGCCATGCTCAAGGCCTATGGTTGATCAGCGGCGGGCCTTGGATGTGTTCAGGGCCACGGCGGCGCGGACGAGGGACTTCAGCGCCGCCTCGTCGATCGTCTCGCCCTGGCGGATGTCGATGGCGCGCCGGGTGTTCCCCTCGAGGCTGGCGTTGAAGAGGCCGGCGGGATCGTCCAAGGCCGCCCCCTTGAGAAAGGTCATCTTGACGACGTTCTTATAGGTCTCGCCGGTGCAGATGATCCCGGCGTGCGACCAGACCGGGACCCCGCGCCACTTCCATTCCTCGACGACCTCGGGGTCGGCTTCCCGGATCAGGGCGCGGAGCCGGGCGAGCGTCTCGCCCCGCCAGTCGCCCAGCTCGCGAATCCGCTCGTCGATCAGCTGGGAAGGTGACTTGCCGTCCGGCGAAGCGCTCATCGGCATCTCTGGTTCGTTCAGAGGTGTTCGCCGGCCGGCTCGGGACGCCGGCGGGCGGAAGGCCAAGTGGTCGGAGTGGCAGGATTCGAACCTGCGACCCCCGCGTCCCGAACACGGTGCTCTACCAGACTGAGCTACACTCCGACTTGGGAGCGGGCCTTATAAGGGAGCATTTCCAGCGCCGCAAGGCGGGCTTTTTCGCTCCGCAAAAGGCGTTATAGAGGCGTTGCATCGCGCAAGCCTCTGCGCTATCTCGGCCCCCTCGCGAGGGCAGGCCCCTCTGCGCCGTTCCTGCTGGGGAATGGTGTAATGGTAACACAGCGGTTTTTGGTACCGTTATTCTAGGTTCGAGTCCTAGTTCCCCAGCCACTTCCTTTCCTCGACGTCTCTTCAGGCCTGCGCAGGTTGCAAACCACGATGGCGCTCGGCCGCTTCCGTGCAGGCGGCGAATTCCCGCCGATCCGGCGGGGCCGGAGTTTCTCTTTTGTTCTTTTCGTGCTAGCGAATCCACGGGCGGTCATCGTGGGCGGGGCGCTATGAACTCATCCGACGGAGAGGCGCGAGCGATCGGACCGGATTACTCGCACATCACTTCCCGTGAATTGGCGTCCCCTCATGTGCAAAGGGGAGAGCTGGTCCTGACGCTGATGTTGCCGGAGATGTTCGGCGGCGACGCCAGGTGGGAGAATATCGTGTTCCTCCCACCTTTCGCCGCCGAGATTAAAATGCGCACCGACGGCCACATCATCTGGCCCTTGGCCGCTGATGGAAAAATCACCCGTTACGTGGTCCGGCCGATCTATTCTGGCAATTGTCTTGTGCCGATTGCATTGATAGTACATGCTTATGACCCAGGAGACTTGACCCACACGATCAGGATCTGGGGTGAAGGCTTGATTAAGGAGAAACTCGAATAGTTCGTCATCTTTGTCAGCCGTAGGCGGTATAATCTCGATCAGCTTCGCAAGATCACTTCCGCCGGCCAGCAGGATTGCGGATCAGGCGAGTGGACGGGGCGCCGCCACGAGACCCACGCGCAGTCAACAGAATTGCTGATGGTGGAAGTACGCCGTCATTGTAGAGCGGCTGCGCGTGATATTCGACGACTTCGGCCGCATCCACCCTTTTCGCAATCCCTCGTTCGAAGCCGCTCATCTGTGGCGAATTAGCTCCCCTGTTCGTGAGCGTGACGAAGTTTCGCTTGTCGAGACCTCCCGGACCATCAAGGCTTTTAGCTAGGAGATGAGCTCTCGCCTCATTGTAGAGGTTACCGTCACCTTGCCATCCTGGCGGCGTCAATCGCCGACTTGCTCCTGCCCCCCGTGCCGAGCATCGACTTCGTGATCGTTGCGTCGACGCGCGTCGCCTGCGCATTCGCGTTGACTTCGCCAAGTCTGACGTTTGGTCTTGGCCAACTCGGTGAAGAAAGTTGTCCTTGGGGCGGTGTCGCCACGCGGCGGCCCGGCGCGGCCCGCGGGGCGATTGCCATGGTCGCCCCATCGAGCACCTCCTGCCGCCAACGCTCGATCACGCGCTGGCTGACTCCAGCTTGTGGCGATGCGGTAAAAACAGACGCGAGGCCGTAGAGCCCAGCCGCGAGTGGATTGCCAGCCATGAATGGCGGCCGCCTCAAGCCGCCGCCAGGCCAAGCGCGTCTCCAAGCAGCTCGGCCAGGGCGCGGCAGGCGGCGCGCGCCTCGGGTCGGTCGATGCGCGCGAGCGCGCAGAGCGCCGCGCCGATCTCGGCGGGGCAGGCGGGGCGGTCTGGATCGGCGAAGCCGCGGGCGAAGGCCGTTCGGGCGGACTCGGCCTGGCTGGCCCAGCCGAGGTCTTCGAGGCCGCGCAGCCCCAGCAGGAAGCGTCCGCGCGGGCTCTCGGCGAAGGCTGCGGCGCGCGCCAGGGCGGCATCGGCGGCGGCGCGGACCTGCTCCGGCGTGCGCGCGGGGCGGGTGGGGCCGGCGCGGAGGCCGGACCAGCTGACGCCGGAGCTGCGTTGGTCCTCCCGCCGCGCCTGGGCCGCGCGGCTCGCGTCGAGCTGGCGCTCGCGCTGCAGGAAGGGAGCCAGGCAGATCTCGCGGACGTGGTCGAGGCCGAAGGGGCTGTCGGGCAAGGGCGTGGTCTCCTGAATCGCTTGATCAAGGTATATAAAATACCATCAAAGATCAAGATTGAGGGTATTTGACCGACCGCAGCTTCGGGTGTGCTCAGGCGACCTGTCGCTCGCCGGCGCGGCGGATGATCCGGCGCGCCTGTTTCGGGGGGATGATGGCGGTGGGCTCGGCGGCCCAGCGCAGACGCACGTCCTCGATCGGCGCGCCTGCCTGGCTCTCCAGCACGTAGAGGCCGGGCGAGGAGCCCCGCAGCAGGCGCTTGAACAGCACCCGCCCGTCCTCCGTCTCGACGATGCAGTAGTAGCCCAGCATGTCGGGTGTGGGCGGGTTGCGCTGGTCCTCGAAGTAAATCAGCGACCCGTCGTCCGCCACGGTGCGCATGGAGTGGCCGACCACCTCCAACGCCACCGCGGCCGAGGTCCCGCCGGGGGGAACGGGGACCATGTCGAACCCTTCCTGGCCGTCGGACTGGATCACGACGCCCTCCGCGTCCGCGCCCACGCGTCCAATGATCCGCACCATGGGATCGGCGTCCAACTGCACTGGCCCGGTGGCGTCGTAGAGCCATTCGGCGCGGACGCCGAAGGCGGCGGCGTAGTCCCGGGCCTTGCGGAAGGAAAACGGGGCGTTGCCGTTCTCGTTCGACTTGTAGGTGTTCTCGTTCCAGCCGAAGCGCGCGGCCGCATCGCTCGCGCGCTCGAAGCCCGCGGCGATGCGCGCCTGCCGCAATCGGTCGTGGCGTTCACCCATGGCGGGGAAGCTACCACGGTGTGGGGTAGGGAAGCTACCAAATCGGTTGACAAGACGATGGTATCAAACATACCGTTTTCGCATGATCTCTTCATCAACTGCTCCCCCGGGACTCACTCTTCGAGCCGAGTCGGCTCGACCCCAGCGCGTGACGCCATGCCGACACGCCCTTATGGCGACTCGATTGTCGCCCACCGTCAACGGCCCGCGCGGCGGTCCAGCCGCGCCTCCGTCCGGAACTGACGCAGGCTGTTTCAAACCAGAACAAAACACGAACTCAAGTCGCAACTCGGAGATCCTCATGGCCTGGACCGACGCCCGCATCGCCGAACTCACCCGGCTCTGGACGAGCGGGGTCTCGGCGAGCGGCATAGCGGAGGCCCTGGGCGAGGTTAGCCGCAGCGCCGTGCTGGGCAAGCTGCACCGCCTGAAGCTGCTCGGCAGCCGCAAGCCGGCTGCGGCGCCGCGGCGTTTCGAAGGGCCGATCGCGGCGCCGGGGTCGACGGCGCTCGCGCGGCCCGCGACCCACCCCGCCACCACCAGGCGCGGCGCAGGGCATCCGG
>CBJNAS010000187.1:0-6312 GCA_966434565.1 uncultured Phenylobacterium sp. | reverse complement strand
TCTGCGTGCTGGGGCCCAAGGCCGAGAAGGATCCCGCGATCCTGCACAACCCCGGCAATGAGGAGGAGGAGGCCCTCTTCGCGGTGATGAAGCGCTACCTGGCGGAGAAGCCCGGGTTCTATTCGGCGATCCGCGAGAGCATCAAGGGCGTCTCCGAGGAGACCACCACGGGCGTCCACCGCCTCTATCAGATGGCCGAGCGCGGCGAGTTGCCGTTCCCGGCGATCAACGTCAACGACAGCGTCACCAAGTCGAAGTTCGACAACCTCTACGGCTGCCGCGAGAGCCTGGTCGACGGCATCCGCCGGGCGACCGACGTGATGCTGGCCGGCAAGGTGGCGGTGGTCTGCGGCTACGGCGACGTCGGCAAGGGCTCGGCCGCCTCGCTGCGCAACGGCGGCGCGCGCGTGGTGGTCACCGAGATCGACCCGATCTGCGCCCTGCAGGCGGCGATGGAAGGCTATGAGGTCAACACCCTCGACGACATCGCCGACAGGGGCGACATCTTCGTCACCGCCACCGGCAACAAGGACGTGATCACGGTGGATCACATGCGCCGGATGAAGAACAACGCGATCGTCTGCAACATCGGCCACTTCGACTCCGAGATCCAGATCGCGGGCCTGCGGAACTACAAGTGGGACAAGATCAAGGACCAGGTCCACCACGTCGAGTTCCCCGACGGCAAGAAGATCATCGTTCTGTCGGAGGGCCGGCTGGTCAACCTGGGCAACGCCACGGGCCACCCGAGCTTCGTGATGAGCGCCTCCTTCACCAACCAGACCCTGGCCCAGCTCGAGCTGTGGCAGAACGGCGCCAGGTACGAGACCAAGGTCTACACCCTGCCCAAGCACCTCGACGAAAAAGTCGCCCTGCTGCACCTGGACAAGCTGGGCGCGAAGCTGACGAAGATGTCCTCTGAGCAAGCCTCGTACATCGGCGTCAGTCCGGAGGGCCCATTCAAGCCTGACCACTACCGGTACTGACGGCCAGGTTGTAAGGGTGGGCGCCATGCCCGTGGCGCTTATCCTTTCGTCCTTCGTCTCCGCCTCTCGCATCGGCGGCGGCGCCCAGCAATATGTGCTCGCTGCACACCGGATCGATCCGGTGCTGGCCCCGACCGTGCTGTTCGGCCGCAGCCCGGCGCTGGGCGGCGAGGGCGAGGTGACCGCGCCCGACGTCCTGCGGCGAATGCTGGCCGACATCGAGGCGGACGCGGTCTTCGGCGAGCTCGACCTGGTGATCACCGGCTATTTCGCCGAGCCCGAGCAGGTGGAGATCGCCGCGGGCCTCCTGGAGCGGATTCGCCGGGGCGCCAGCCGCAGCCCGACGGTGGTCGTCGATCCGGTCATGGGCGACGCGCCCAAGGGCCTGTACGTCGCACAGGCGGTGGCCGAGGCGATCACCGAGCGCCTGCTGCCGCTGGCCGACTGGGTCACGCCCAACACCTGGGAGCTCGAACGGCTCGCCGGGGCGGCGGTGTCGGACGCCGCCAGCATCGTCGCCGCCTGCCGCAAGCTCGGCCGCCGCGCCCTGGTCACCTCCGCCCCGGCCCAGGCGGGCGAGGTGGGCCTGCTCTATTGCAGCGAGGCCGAGGCTGTGCTGTTCGCCCACCCGCGCCTGCCCCAGGCGCCCAACGGGACCGGCGACCTGGTGACCGCGAGCTTCGGGGCGGGCCTGGCCGAGGGCCTGGCCCCGGTCGTCGCCGCCGAGCGCGCCGCCCGCGCCGCCGCCGAGGCGGTGCAGGCCAGCCTGGAATGGAACTCGCCCGACCTGCCGATCGTGGCCCTGGCCGAGCGGGTGACGAACCCGCAGGCGCCCGTTCGCATTGAAAAATTGGCGTATTGAAAGGCATAAGGCGCCCCGTTCCATGACCCGCATCGCCGCCAATCTCCGCATCGAGGGCCGGGTCCAGGGCGTCGGCTATCGCTGGTGGGTGATCGCCGAAGCGGAGCGGTTGGGCCTCGCGGGCTGGGCGCGCAACCGGATGGACGGCTCGGTGGAGGTGCTGGCGCTCGGCGAGCCGGCGGCGGTCGACGCCCTGGCCGCCGCCTGCGCCCGCGGCCCCTCCGCAGCGCGCGTGGCCGCGGTTCGTCGCACGCCGGCCGAGGACGACGGCAGCCTGGACTTCCACCAACGGCCGACGGTCTAAACTCCTGGGCCGCCGCTTTCTCGGCCAAGTCCCGCCGTCCAACGCTCCAGGCTTCGCTCGCGGCCGATCAGGGCCAGGCCGGAAGCGATGGACTCCAGCTCCGCGCCGGTCTCGATGCGTTCGGCCGGGAAGCGGTTCTGGAACACTCGGCGTACGGCCGGAACCTGCGACGAGCCGCCGGTCAGGAACACCCGGTCGATCTGGTCCGCGCCGAGCCCCGCGTCGGCCAAGGCGGCATCGACGGCTTGCTCGATAAGGCCGAGCTCGGGGGCGATCCAGGCCTCGAACTCCCGCCGGGCGACCTGGCGGGCGATGGAAATCGAGCCCGCCTCGAAGCGGAACTCCGCCGCTTCCTGCGCGGAAAGCGCGATCTTCAGCGTCGAGACGGCGCGATAGAGCTGGTAGCCGAGGTTCTCGTCCAGCACTTCCACCAGCCGGCCGATCTTCTCCGGCTCGACGGCGTCGCGCTCCAGCGCGCGGATCTCGCGCATCTCGCGGCTGGCCCGCATCAGCGCGAGCTGGTCCCAGCGGGCGAAGGCGGCATAGTAGCGGTTGGGCACCGGCAGCACCTTGCCGAAGCTGCGGTAGGCGGAGCCCTTGCCGAGCGCGGGCGACACCAGCTGGTCGATGATGCGGTAGTCGAAGGCGTCGCCCGCCACGCCGACGCCGGCCCGGCCCAGCGGATGGGCGCGAAGCTCGCCGGCTTCCCGCTCGAAGCGGATCACGGAAAAATCCGAGGTGCCGCCGCCGAAGTCGCCGACCAGCACGGTGGCGTCCGCCGCCAGCCCGCGGGCGAAGAAGAAGGCCGCGCCCACCGGCTCATAGACGTAGGCGATTTCCGTAAAGCCCAGCCGCCGGAAGGCCGCCTCATAGCGGGCCAGCGCCAGCGCCTCGTCCGCCGAGGCGCCGGCGAACACCACCGGGCGGCCAACGACCAGGCGCCGGGGCTGGGGCAGGCCGCCGGCATGTTCGCGCACCTTCAGCAGGAAGGCGGAGAGCAGGTCCTCGAAGCGATAGCGGCGCCCCAGGATCTGGGTCTCGCTGAAGCTCTCGACGGCGGCGAAGGTCTTGAAGGACTGCAGGAAGCGCACGTCCGCCGGGTCCTCCGCGTAGGCTTCGATAGCCCACGGCCCCGCCGTGACCGTGCGCTCGCCCGGCCGGTCGGGCGGCGCCTGGAATCCCAGGGCCGAGAGGAAGGCCGTCACCTCGCCGGCCGGGGCGGCCAGCTGCACGAGCCCGGCCGCGCCCTCGGCGCCGGCCAGCGCCAGCACGGTGTTGGTCGTCCCGAAGTCGACGCCCAGGGTCAGGTCGGCGGACATGTTCAGACGAACGCCCCTCGATCGGCTTCCCCCCTTCATGGGGAGGGACAGCTCAGCCGCAGGCTGAGCAGGGTGGGGCAGTGGGGATCGAGCGCGAGCGCCGTGTCTGGCCCTGAGTCCTCCACCCCTGACCGCTTCGCGGTCGTCCTCTCCCCATGAAGCGGACGGAAGGCGATCCTAGCCCTCGACGACCGCCAGGTCGCCGTCGTGGGCGCAGACGGTGGCCATCTGCAGGATCTTGGAGACCGAGGCCGAGAGCGGGCAGATCTGCACCGGCTTGGAGAGGCCGAGCAGGAAGGGCCCGATCACCGTGGCCCCGCCCAACGCCTGGATCAGCTGGGTGGAGATCGCCGCCGAGTGGATGGCCGGCATGATCAGGACGTTGGCCGGGCCCGACAGGCGCATGAAGGGATAGTTCACCCGCGCTTCGGGCATCAGCGCCAGCCGCGGCGGCATCTCGCCTTCGTACTCGAAGTCGACCTCCATCTCGTCGAGCATGGCGACCGCCTCGCGCACCCGCTCCGAGCGCTCGCCCATCGGATTGCCGAAGGTCGAATAGCTCATGAAGGCGAGCCGGGGCGCATAGCCCAGGTTGCGCACCGCACGCGCCGCCTCGCGGGCGATCTCCACCAGCTCGTGGGCGTCCGGCAGCTCGGTGATGTTGGTGTCGGCGATGAACAGGGTTCGGCCCTTGGCCAGCACGACGCTCATGCCCATCACCCGGCCGCCGGGCATGGGGTCGATCACCTGCAACACCTCATCCAGCACCTGGTTGAAGGCGCGGGTGACGCCGGTCACCACGCCGTCGGCGTGGCCGTGCGCGACCATGGAGGCGGCGAAAACGTTGCGGTCCTGGTTGATCAGCCGCTGCACGTCGCGGCGCAGGTAACCTTCCCGCTGCAGGCGCCCATAAAGGCTGTCGACGAAGTCGGCGTTCCAGTGCGACACGCGCGCATTGATGATCTCGAGCTTGCTGTCGGCCGGGTCGAGGCCCACGCCGCGCATGTTCTCGAGCACCAGCTCCTCGCGTCCGACGAGCACGGCGTCCCCCAGGCCGCTTGACTGGAAGGCGTAGGCGGCGCGGATGACGCTGGGCTCCTCGCCCTCGGCGAAGACGATCTTCTTGCGCTTCGGCGACGCCGCGACCGCGCCCTGCAGCTTCTGCAGGAAGGCCGCGGTCGGATCGAGCCGCTGGGCCAGGGTCGCGCGGTAGGCGTCCATGTCCTCGATCGGCTTGCGCGCCACGCCGGTGTCCATGGCCGCCTGGGCCACGAAGGGGGGAATGTAGGAGATCAGCCGCGGATCGAAGGGGGTCGGGATGATGTACTCCGGCCCGAACTTCAGCTGGGTTCCGTGATAGGCGGCGGCCACCTCGTCGGGCACGTCCTCGCGGGCGAGCTGCGCCAGCGCGTTGGCGCAGGCGATCTTCATCTCCATGTTCACCCGCCGGGCGCGCACGTCGAGCGCGCCGCGGAAGATGTAAGGGAAGCCCAGGACGTTGTTGACCTGGTTCGGGTAGTCGCTGCGACCGGTGGCGACGATGGCGTCCGGGCGGACGGCGTAGACCTCCTCCGGCGTGATCTCCGGATCCGGGTTGGCCATGGCGAAGATGATCGGCTTGGGCGCCATCGACTTCACCATCTCAGGCGTGAGCGCTCCCTTCACCGAAAGCCCGATGAAAAAGTCGGCGCCGCGGACCGCCTCGGCCAGGGTGCGCGCGTCGGTCTCGACCGCATGGGCGCTCTTCCACTGGGTCATGTCGTTGGTGCGACCGCGCCAGATCACCCCCTTGGAGTCGCAGGCGATCACGTTCTCGGGCGAGACGCCCATCGCCTTGATCAGGTCCAGGGTGGCGATCCCCGCGGCGCCCGCGCCGTTCAGCACCACCTTGATCCGGGAGATGTCGCGCCCGGTGATCTCGCAGGCGTTGATCAGGCCGGCCGCGGAGATGATCGCCGTGCCGTGCTGGTCGTCGTGGAACACCGGGATATCGAGCAGCTCCTGCAGCTCGGTCTCGATGCGGAAGCACTCGGGGCTCTTGATGTCCTCGAGGTTGATGCCGCCGAAAGTGACGCCGATGTTCTTGACGACCGTGATGATCTCGTCGGGGTCGGTGGCGGTCAACTCGATGTCGATGGCGTCGACGTCGGCGAAGCGCTTGAAGAGGACGCCCTTGCCCTCCATCACCGGCTTGGAGGCCAGCGCCCCCAGGTTGCCGAGGCCCAGGATCGCGGTGCCGTTCGAGAACACCGCCACCAGGTTGCCCTTGGAGGTGTAGTCGTAGGCCGTCTCCGGCTCCTCGGCGATCTTCAGCACAGGCACCGCTACCCCCGGCGAATAGGCCAGGCTAAGGTCCCGCTGGGTGGCCATCGGCTTGGTCGCGGCGATGGCGATCTTCCCGGGGGTCGGGTGCTTGTGGAAGCTGAGCGCTTCCTCGTCGGTGAATGTGCGCTTTTCGGCGTCGCTCATCAGGCGGCGTTCCTTGGACGAGGCTGTCGTGAAGAGGGCGCAACCTACAGAGCCGATCCCATCCGAACAACCTTCACTTATTGCGCCTCCGACATTATCGCGGCAGCGGCTCCAGCGGCGACCTGTCCTTGACCCGAAGGCTGCCGCGCGCGACGTAACCGCCTGTCTCGACCGAGCCGCAGGAGTCCCCCGTGACCGAGCCGCTGAAGATCGCCGTCGCGGGCGCATTGGGCCGCATGGGCCAGGCGGTCTGCGCCGCCGTGCAGGGCGATCCAGCCCTGGTGCTGGCCGCGCGGTTCGATCGGCCGGGCGCGAACGCGGCGGGCCTGGTCGCCCAGGACGAGGCGCTGACGACGGCGCAGGCGGTGATCG
>CBJNAS010000186.1:0-6429 GCA_966434565.1 uncultured Phenylobacterium sp. | reverse complement strand
GCATCACCTCGCCCTGCGCCAGCAGCCCCGCCGCCGTCTCGTTGCTGCTCAGGATCCGGCCCGTCGCATCGAGCGTGAGCACGCCGACGTTCAGCCGGGCGAGCGCGGCCTGATAGAGGTCCTGCATGCGCCGCGTCGTCTCCATCGCGGAGAAGGCCTGCAGGGTGATCGTCAGATGCTCGGCCAGAATCTCCAGCAGCGCCGGCTCGGCGGCGCTGAAGTCCTCGTCGCGCCGGCGGGCGATGGTCAGCCAGGCCGAGTAGCCTTCCGGCTCGGTGACCCGCACGATCCGCAGGTGCTGAAAGCCGGCGGCGTGCAGGAAGTCGCGGGCGAAGCGGGCGCCGGCCTCTCCCGCCGTTCGGGTCAGCGCCTCGATCGTGTAGACGACGCCCGGCTGGAGCGAGCGGTACGGGACGGGGTCGTTGCGGTAGTGCGCGGCCAGGTACTCGGCGTTCAGCGCCTCCGAGGGCCCCTCCCCGTCCTGCAACGTGACGAGTTCGTTCATCTGGGCGTCGCCGCGGCGGAAGGTGAGATTGGCGTGCTCCGACCGCGTCGCCTGTCGCAGGCCACGCAGGAAGGCGCTCCAGGGCGGATCGTCGAACGGCCCGCGGTGGAGATCGGCCAGCAGGCTGGCAAGCTGCGCGACTTCCTGGGCGGGAGCCGCCTGGGCGCCGCCCCCCGCCTCCGGAACAGTCGCTCTCGTCATGCGTCCTCTCGCCGCCTGCAGGCTGCGGCCGGACGCATGCGCGGCGGCCCAAACGCCCGCAGTCCCCGTTTGGGGAGGGCCAGCATACCGGCCGGCCAGACCGCGGCCAAGCCCGCCCGAATAGTTCCCATTTGGGGAGTGCAGACCCCCGGCGCTGAGCTAACTTGGGCCGCATAAGGGAGGCGTCCCGGCTTCCGGTCCGCTCGCGCGAGCCCGGCCGCCGGCGGACGGACACGAGGAGTCGAGTCGCATGCGCGGAGCCGTCTTCAAGGGGGCTGGGCGGCCCCTGGTGGTGGAGGTGCTGCCGGATCCCGAGCCCGGTCCCGGCGAGGCGGTGATCAAGGTCGGCCGCTGCGGCGTCTGCGGCACCGACCTGCACATGACCTCCGGCCAAGGGATAAGCTATCCGCTCGACACGGTGCTGGGCCACGAGTTCGCCGGCGAAGTGATCTCGGTGGGGGCCGGGGTCTCCAGCCTGAAGGTCGGCGACCGGGTGACGGCGATGCCCGCCACCGGCTGCGGTCATTGCCCGGCCTGCCTCGCCGGCTATCCCCTCGGCTGCGCCCGGATGGAGGGCATGATCGGCGGCTTCGGCGAATATATGCGCATCGTAGAGACCAGCGCGCTGAAACTGCCGCAGTCGCTGAGCCTGGCGGATGGCGCCCTGGTCGAGCCTTTGGCGGTCGGCTTGCGCGGCGCGCGCCTGGCCGGCATGGCGCCGGGCGCGCGGATACTGGTGCTCGGCGCCGGCTCGGTGGGCCTGGCCGCCGTCTTCTGGGCCCGGCAGCTCGGCGCCGGCCGCATTGTCGCCGCCTCGCCCTCGGCGCGCCGGCGGCCGCTGGCCGAGGCCATGGGCGCCGACGCCTTCGAGACCCTCGGCGAGGGCGAAGGCGAGCGGATCGTGGCCGCGCTCGGCGGCCCGCCCGACGTGGTGTTCGAGGCCGCCGGCGCCGTGGGCTTGCTGCAGAAGGCGATCGAGCTGGTGCGCCCAGCGGGCATGATCGTCTCGATGGGCTTCTGCACCGCCCCCGACCCCGTGATCCCGGCGGCGGCCACCTGGAAACAGGTGACGCTCAAGTTCTCGTTCGCCTACGATCTCGCGGAGTTCGCGCATTGCGCCGACGTCCTGGACCGGGGCCACGTCGAACCGCGGCGGATGATCAGCGAGACGATCGGCCTGGCCGAACTGCCGCAGACCCTCGAAGACATGCGCGCGGGCGCGCCCAAGACCAAGGTGCAGGTGGATCCATGGCAGTCGTGAGGCCCGCTGACGTTCTCGCGCCGGAGGCCATGCTGGCGGCGGCGAGCGAACGCACGGGCCTGCAGGACTTCGGCGACCCGGCGTTTCGCGAAGGCCTCGACCTGCTGCTGAGCGACGTCGCCGCCCTGGAGCTGACGCCGGAGTGCGCCGCGGCCAGCGCCGGCCATATCGGCGGCTTCCTGGACGCGCGCCTCGCCGCCGTGGCCGGGTGGAAGGCCCACCCGGACTGCCTGTCCACGCCGATCCGCGCTCCGCTGATCATCGCCGGGCTCGTGCGTTCCGGCACCACGGCCCTGCACCAGCTCCTGTCGCTCGACCCGCAGTTCCAGGGCCCCGAGCACTGGCTGGCCGTAGCGCCGATGCCGCGGCCGCCGCGGGCGCGCTGGAACGAGTTCGCGCAGTACCGCCAGATCGTCGCGCGGATGGAGGCGTTCATCGCCGCGGCCCCGGAGATGGTCGACGATCACATGATGTCCGCCGAAGGCGTCGAGGAATCCCTGATGATCCTCGCCCAGACCTTCCGCAGCAACATGTACCCGTCGATGTGGCAGGTCCCGAACTACGATCGCTGGTACCGCGGGCAGGACGATACCGCGAGCTACCGCTGGCTGGCCGACGTGTTGCGGCTGATCGGCCATGGCGCGCCGCCCCGGCGCTGGCTGCTGAAAAACCCGACCGACCTCTATTCGCTGCAGGAAGTGCTGAACGTCTTTCCCGACGCCCTGATCGTCCAGACACACCGCGACCCGGTCGCCGCCGTCCCCTCGATCGCCAGCCTGATCTTCGCCGCGCGCCGGGTGTTCAGCGGGCCGGCGGCCGATCCGCACGATGTCGGCCGCCGCGAGGCCGAGTTCTGGAACCTGGCCGTCGAGCGCGCCGAGCGCGTGCGCGCGAAGGTTCCGGCCCAGGTCTATGACGTCGAGTTCAACGAATTCGTCGGCGACCAGATGGCGACCATCGCCGGGATCTACCGTCACTTCGACCTGAAGCTCAGCGCCGAGACCGAAGCGGCGATGCGCGGGTGGCTGGCGGCGCATCCGCGGCGCAGCGGCGGCGGCCCGCGCTACCGGCCCGAGGACTACGGACTGACCGAGGCCGGCCTGCGTCAGATCTACGCCGACTACCGCCGTCGCCGGGGCTACGCCACGCGCGACGCCCAGACCGCCTGAGGCGGGTTGCAGGAGGATCGGATGCCGCAGACACCACTGCTTGGGTGGGACGACTATGTCGACCTTCTCAAGCCCGCCGCCGCCCTGCTCGAGCAGACCCGGGCGCCGCAGGACGAGCAGCTGAGGGCGGAGCTCTACCGGCAGTTCGCGATGAACCTGGCGCAGGGTTACTTCCTCTATTTTCAGTCCAGTCCAGACCATCCGGAGTTCTCGCCCTTCGAGAACTCGGTCTTCCTCGCCCAGCCGAATCCCGACGCGGTCTATTATTATGCGCGCGTCAGCCCGGAGGGTGTCTACCGCGTCATCGGAGACCGCGGCGACGCGCCGGTGGCGGGCTTCGCCGTCGGCGCGAACATCATTGGCATGGCGGAGACGCCAGGGCGCGGGTTCGGCAACTTCGACATCGACTCCCTGACGATCGGAGCCGACGGGCGTTTCGAGGTGATCTTCAGCCGCGAACGTCCCGCGGGCTGGACCGGCGACTGGCTGCCGCTGCATCCGGAGGCGGACTTCATCCTCGTGCGCCAGTTCTCCTATGCCTGGGGCCGCGAGGCGGACCTGCGGCTGGCGATAGAGCGGCTGGACGCGCCGGCCGCGCTCAAGCCGCGGATGCCCACCGCGGAGATCGACCGGCTGCTGCGCGAGCTGTTCGGCGGCTACGTCCGGCGGCTGAGCAAGATCTGCCTCGGGGCGGTGGAGCACGCCCGCGGACGCGGCCTCGTCAACCGCTTCGGCCTGACCACCTATGCCGACCTGGGCAACGGCCAGGACTGGCCGCAGGCCTATTTCGAGTGCGTCTTCGAACTCGGCCCGGACGAGGCGCTGATCGTGGAGACCGAACTTCCGGAGCAGCGGCATTACTGGAACGTGCAGGTGATCGACCAGTTGTGGAACGCCGTGGAGGTGGTCTACCGCCCGACCAGCATCAATGGCCATCAGGCCGTGATCGATGCCGACGGCAGGTTCCGGGCCGTGCTGGCGCACCACGATCCGGGCGTGGCCAACTGGCTCGACACCGGCGGCCACGGCAGCGGCATGCTGATCGGCCGCTGGTACCGTTGCAGCAGCCATCCGACCCCGCAGGCGACCAAGGTCAAGCTCTCCGAGCTCGCGGCGCACCTGCCGCCCGGCAGCGCGCGGGTCGGCCCCGAGGCGCGGGAAGTCCAGCTGCGCGAACGCCGCCTGGGAGGCCAGCTGCGGCGCAAGTGGTGACCGCCGTCCGGATCGGGATGGGGCTCCGGTCGGCCGCCCGCGCCAGGAGATCAAGGTCCTCATGCAATGGGACAGGCTCGACGTGAGTTGAGGAAGCCGCTACCCAGATACGCCGCCGGCCGCCGAGGCGCCTCGGCCCGCGGGACCGTCCGTCGGCCGAGCCCGCCGCCGTGGAAGCCTGGCCGAGCGCCGCGCGCCCGAACTGGAGATCGACCGTGACCCTTCGCAAGCTGGCCCAGGGCATCTCGGTGGCGCCGATCATGTTCGGCGGGAACGTCTTCGGCTGGACCGCGGACGAGGCGATCTCGCATCGGCTGCTGGACCGGTTCGTTGAGCGCGGGTTCAACGCCATCGACACCGCCGACGTCTATGGCGGCGGCGGGGCTTCCGAAAGCACGATCGGCGCGTGGCTCAAGCAGCGCAACCGGCGCGACGACGTCGTGATCGCGACCAAGGTCGGCTTCTGGGACAAGCGGCCAGGCCTCTCCGCAAGCAACATCGCGGCCGCGGTCGAGGACTCCCTGCGGCGCCTGCAGACCGACTACATCGACGTCTATTTCGCGCACCGCTGGGACGAGGACACCCCGCAGGAAGAGACGCTGACCGCGTTCGGCAAGCTGATCGAATCCGGCAAGGTGCGCGCGATCGGCGCCTCGAACTACAGCGCCGCCCAACTGGAGGAGGCGCTCGCCGTCTCCCGGTCCGCGAAGCTCCCGGCTTACGAGGTGCTGCAACCGCTGTACAACCTCTATGACCGCGAGCCGTTCGAGGCCGAGCTTCGTGATGTGGCGGCGCGCAACGACCTCGGCGTGGTCCCTTATTTCGCGCTCGCCAGCGGCTTTCTCAGCGGCAAGTACCGCTCGCAGGATGACCTCAAGGACCGCCAGAGGGCCCGGTTGGTGTCGCGCTACCTGAACGCGCGTGGATTTCAGCTGATCGATGCGCTGACCTCGGTCGCCGCCGAGCTCGGCGCCGCGCCCGCGCAGGTGGCCATCGCGTGGCTGATCGGGCGACCCGCCGTCACGGCTCCGATCGTCAGCGCCACCACCCTGGCGCAACTCGACGAAGTGCTCGACGCCGCGGCCCTCACCCTGGCGCCGGACGCGTTGCGGCGGCTCGAGGCGGCCAGCCAGCCGGGCGCCGGCGAGGCGGGCTGACCGGCCCCAGCGCGTCGGCCGGGACGCGGAGCGCGGATGAGGCGGGCGATGAAACATTTGCGCGAGGCGCAGCGGCCATGCGATGAACGCGCCGTGGCTACGCAGGGCGATCACGAACCGGCCGGCGCGCCAGCGACAATGACGCGCCGCCGTTGGGAAGTGTTGTCGTCCATAGCGGCGACCTTCGCCGCGAAGGGCTATCACGCCGTCGGCATGCGCCAGATCGCCCAGGAGCTCGGACTCAACCAGGGCACCCTCTACCACCATTTCGCATCCAAGGACCGCGCGCTTCTTGCGGTCTGCGTGGTCGGCTGCGACGAGAGCCTGGCCAACATGCGCGCGGCGCTCAGCAGCGCCGAGGCCTTCGAACCGCGGCTGCGCACGCTGTTCGACCTGCATCTGGCCTCGCTCGACCGGATCGGCGACTTCATGCACGTCTTCATCAACCAGCGCCATGCCCTGCCGCCGGAGCTGGCCGCCCCGTTGGACGAGGGTTGGGCGCAGACCCGTGAGCTGATGCGGCGGCTGTTCGTCGAGGCGATCGAGCGGGGCGAGCTCAGTTCCGACGTGGATCCGCGCAACGGCTCACGGCTGATCCTGGGCATCTATCGCACGGTCAACCTGCTCCACGGCCATGGGCGCCAAAGCGAGCTGCGCGGCTTCATCGACCTGGCGGTGCGCGCGATGCTGCACGGGCTGACGGCTCGCGAAACCGCCGGAGCAGACCCTGCCGCCGCGCCGCAGGCGTAGGCGGCGCAAGGCCCCCTTCCCCGCCGCGACGCGGGCCGGGCCGGCCGCCTATTTGCGGCCGCCCGCGACCTGCAGGTTCTCGCCCGTGACCATCGCCGCCCCTGGCGAGCAGAGGTAGATCACCGCCGCGGCGATCTCTTCGGGCTGGACCGCGCGCGCGATCAGCTGATGCTC
>CBJNAS010000185.1:0-6431 GCA_966434565.1 uncultured Phenylobacterium sp. | reverse complement strand
GCGATGCGGGTGAAGTCGCGGAAGCCGCCGGCGGAGTACTTCATCACCTCGGCCTGGGTGACCTCCTCCAGGTCGGCCGCCGTGCCGACGATGTTGTAGGCGATCAGGTGCGGCAGGTGGCTGGTGACCGCCAGCACCAGGTCGTGGTGCCGGTCGTCCATGCGGTCGACGTTCGCGCCCAGGGCGCGCCAGAAGTCGAACAGCTGCTGAACCGCGTCGAGATAGGGCTCGTCATCGCGCGGCAGGGGCGTGAGGATGGTCCAGCGGTTCTGGAAGAGCTCGGCGAAGCCGGCCTCCGGGCCGGAGAACTCGGTGCCGGCGATCGGGTGGCCGGGGACGAAGAAGACGCCGTCCGCCAGGAGCGGCGCCACCGCCTCGACGATGGCGGCCTTCACCGAGCCGACGTCGGTGAGCGTCGCGCCGGGCTTGAGCGCCGGGGCGATCCGGGCGGCGACCTGGGCCATGGCCAGCACCGGCACGGCGAGCACCACGAGGTCGGCGCCCGCGGCGGCTTCGGCCGGGTCGGCGGTCACCTGGTCGGCGTAGCCGAGCTCGAGGATTTTCGCGCGGTGCTCGGCCGAGGCGTCGGCGACCGCCACCTGCTCGACCAGGCCGGCGGCGCGGGCGGCGTGGATCACCGAGGAGCCGATCAGGCCGCAGCCGATCACCGCCAGGCGCGGATAGAGGACGCTGCTCATCGGGCCAGGAATTCCGTAAGGGCGGCGATCGCCGCGCGGTTGTGCGCTTCGAGGCCAATGGTGATGCGCAGGTGGTCGGGGAGGCCGTAGTTGCCTACCCCCCGCACCAGCAGGCCCCTGGACGCCAGATGCGCCTCAGCTTCGGCCGCGGTGCGTCCGGGGCTCCGGGGAAAGCCGGCCAGGACGAAGTTCGCCGCCGAGGGGCGCACCACGTCGAGCCCCAGGCCGCCCAGCTGCTGCTCCAGCCAAGGCCGCCACTGCTCGACCAGCGCCACCGAGCGGCGCTGGAAATCCGCGTCGCCCAGCGCCGCCGCCGCGGCGCGCTGGGCGGGGATGGAGGTGTTGAAGGGCAGGCGGATGCGGTCCATGGCGGCGATGACCTCCGCCGGCCCATAGCCCCAGCCGACGCGCAGCGCCGCCAGGCCGTGCAGCTTGGAGAAGGTGTGGGTGACCACGACATTGGCCTTGTCGCGGGCCCAGGCGAGGCCGTCGCTGAAAGCCGCGTCGGTGACGAACTCGGCATAGGCGCCGTCGAGCACCAGCACCACGCCGGGCGGCAGCGCCGCGTGCAGACGCTCCACCTCGGCGAACGGAATCCAGGTTCCGGTCGGGTTGCCCGGGTTGGCGAGGAAGACGAGGCGGGTGCGCGCGTCCACGGCCTTCAGGATCTCGTCGACGTCGATCCGGTAGTTCGGTTCAGGCGCGGTCTTCACCTCCGCCTGCATCGCCCGGGCGCCGATGGCGAAGGCGGCGAAGGCGAACTCGCCCTGCACGATGTTGTCGCCGGGCTCCAGGAAGGTCTGGTTGAGCAGGGCGAAGACCTCGTCCGAGCCGCAGCCGAAGATCAGCCGCTCCGGCTCCAGGCCGTAGCGCTCGGCGACGGCGGTGCGCAGGAGGGTCGTGCGGCTGTCGGGGTAGAGGTGCAGCTCATGCGCCGCGGCGGCGTAGGCCGCGCGGGCTGCTTCGCTGGAGCCCAGGATGTTCTCGTTGGCCGAGAGCTTGACGGGATTGTCGACGCCTTCCGCCTTGGCCTTGCCCGGCACGTAGGCGTGGATGTCCAGGATCCCGGGCTTGGGGACAGGGCGCGGCGCGCGGCTGCGGTCGCTGAACTCGGGGGATCCGGACATCGAAGAACTGTATACGAACGGGGCCTTGCCAGGCGAGGCTCGCCTCTTACACGTCCAGCGGCCCGGGCGCAGCCCCGATCACGCCGGAAAGCCGGCCGGGCGCGCGGGCGAGCCGCTCGTCGCCCGGCTGGTAGAAGCCGGACAGGACGAACAGCTTCAGGCCGCCGGCCTCGACCAGCAGGGTGGCGGCCACCCCGTCGCGGCCGAGCGCCTCGACGATGGCCGCGCCGCCCTGTGCGGCGTCGGTGACCCAGAAGGTGCGGTCGTCGCCGGTGGGCTCCACCTCCACCTCGGCGACGCCGAGCGCCGCCAGCGGCCCCCAGGCGGCGAGACAGGGCAGGGTGGTGAAGACCTTCAGCTTCGGCTCGGCCAGCAGCCGGCCCCACCAGGCGTTGTCGGAAGTCAGCGCGGCGACGGCCACCCCGCCCAAGGTCCGGGCGGCGGCGAGCGCGTCTTCCGGCTTGGCCACCTGGCGCACGGGCGGGGCGGCGCCGAAGCGCATGCGGGCGAGCTCCATGGTCCGGCCGGGATCGCGGCCGCCCCAGACGCTGACGTGGAACGGGCCCTGCAAGCTCAGGCTGTCGGCCATCAGCTCGCGCCAGATGCGCACCACCAGCGCTGGGCGCGCGGCGACGCGCCGTTGGGCGAGCAGCTTGCGCAGCACCTGGGTCTCGCGCGCGGGGCGCAGGCCGAACCGGCCGCCTTCGCCGGCGGCCGCCTTGGCGGCGGCCACCTCGCGCGCCAGCGCCGAGCGCTCGTCGATCAGCGTCAGCAGCTCGGAGTCGATGGCGTCGATCCGCGCGCGGACGTGATCCAGCGATGGCGCGGACTTGCTATCGGCCATGGGCTCCCCCAAACGAGCGGCACGCGAGATCGTCGAACACCCCCCTCAGTCGGCTTCGCCGACAGCTCCCCCGCTTTGCGGTGGAGGAGAATCGGCGCGGGGCGCCGCGCCGAGACGGAGGGGAGTTCGGCTCACGCGCTCGCCCTGCAAAAACGTGGGAATGCGGTTCGGTCATCGGAGGACGGGGCGCAAGACGGCGCGCCGCCGCCGGCTCAGAAGGTGTCCCAGGCGTCCGCGCGCATCCGCGCCAAGCGCTCGGCGGCAGGCGCATAGGCGTGCCAGCGCGCGCAGGTCCAGCGGCCGCTGGCGGCGCAGCGCTCGGCCAGCGAGACCTCGGCGGGCTCGCAATCGATGCGCTCGTCCGGATCCCAGCCTTCCGACGCGCAGAGCTCCCGCGCGACGGCTTCGACCTCCGGTGATGGATGTGCCACGCCCATAGGGCGCATGGCTACACCACTTAGGTGTGCGGATCGTTTACGCCGCCCCGCGTAGGACGCCAGGACCGCGCCTCCAGCCGGTCGGCGAGGCGCCGCAGCTCGGCGGCCTTGGCGCTCAGCCATTCCCGATCGGGGCGCAGGCTCACCAGTCGCGCCATGAACTCGGCCGCAGCGGCTTCCTTTCTGAGCTCGTCAGGTGTCACGCGGGCCTAACCGCCGATATCTTTTGACGGTTCCCGCTACGCCTTTTCCGAAGCGCTGCGAGCGCGCATATGGGGCCGATGGACGAGACCTCGGGCGCGCTTGTGCTTTTTTCCGGCGGACAGGATTCCGCCGTCTGCCTGGCCTGGGCGCTGCAGCGCTACGGGCGGGTGGAGACGGTGGGCTTCGACTATGGCCAGCGCCATTCGGTGGAGCTGCAGGCGCGCCAGGCGGTGCGCCAGGCGATCGCAGAGGGCTTCCCGGCCTGGGCCGGCGGGCTCGGCCCGGACCATGTGCTGGAGATGCGTGGCTTCGGGGCGGTGGCGCAGAGCGCGCTGACCGCCGACCGCGCGATCGAGCTCACCGAGAAGGGCCTGCCGTCGACCTTCGTGCCGGGCCGCAACCTGGCCTTTCTGGTCTACGCGGCCGCGCTCGCCGACCGGCGGGGGCTGGAACGGCTGGTGGGCGGCATGTGCGAGACCGACTATTCCGGCTATCCGGACTGCCGGCGCGAGACCCTCGACGCCATGGAGCGGGCGCTGAACCTCGGCATGGCCCAGGACTTCGTCGTCGAGACCCCGCTGATGCGGCTCACCAAGGCCGAGACCTGGGGGCTGGCGAGGGGCCTGGGCGGCGCGGCGCTGGTGGAGCTGATCGTGCGTGAGAGCCACACCTGCTATCTTGGCGAGCGCGGCGAGCTGCACCCGTGGGGCCACGGCTGCGGGACCTGCCCGGCGTGCGAACTGCGCGCCCGCGGCTGGGAGCAGTGGGTGGCGGAAGGCCGGCCGGCGCTGACGGTGGAGGGCGTGGCCTCGTGAGCTATGCGGTCAAGGAGATCTTCCTGACCCTGCAGGGCGAGGGCGGCCAGGCGGGCCGCCCGGCGGTGTTCTGCCGCTTCGCCGGATGCAATCTGTGGTCCGGCCGCGAGGAGGACCGGGCCGAGGCGGTCTGCACCTTCTGCGACACGGATTTCGTCGGCATGGACGGGCCGGGCGGCGGCCGGTTCGCCGACGCCGACGCGCTCGCCGGCGCGGTCGAGGCGGCCTGGCGCGGCGGGGCCGACCATCGGCTGGTGGTGCTGACCGGCGGCGAGCCCACGCTGCAGCTCGACGCATCCCTCGTCGCGGCGCTGCACGGGCGCGGCTTCGCCATCGCCGTGGAGACCAACGGAACCCTGCCGGTTCCGGAGGGCGTCGACTGGATCTGCGTCAGCCCCAAGGCCGACGCCCCGCTCGTTCAGACGCGTGGGCAGGAGCTGAAACTGGTCTATCCCCAGACCGGCGTCGATCCAGCGCGCTTCGACGGGCTGGACTTCGAGCGTTTCCTGCTGCAACCGATGGATGGGCCCGACCGCCTCGCCAACACCGAGGCGGCGATCGCCTATTGCCTCGACCACCCACGTTGGCGTTTAAGCGCCCAGACGCACAAATTCCTCGGCATCGCCTGAGGCCGGAGCCTCCGCGAAGCCGTTCCCATCCTGATGAAATCAGCCGTCTTCGAGATCACCAAGGCCGCGACCTTCGACGCGGCGCACAACCTGCCGAACGGCCCGGCGGGCAGCCCCTATACGCGCCTGCACGGCCATTCCTTCCGGGTGGAGGCGACCGTCCGCGGCGAGGCCGTGGCGCCGGTGGGCTGGGTCGCGGACCTGGGCGAGCTCGACCAGGCGCTGAAGGCGGTGGCCGCCGAGCTCGACCATGGCCTGCTCAACGACAAGCCCGGGCTGGAGAGCCCGACTCTGGAGAACATCGGCCTCTATTTCGCCGAGCGCCTGAAGCCGCAGTTTTCGGGGCTCTGCCGTGTGACGGTGTCGCGGCCGACCGTCGGCGAGAGCTGCACCTATCTGGTCGCCTGAATCTCTGGGGGCCTGACCGCCTCGGGCGGGCGGCCGCAATTTGATTGCATGGGTCTGGAACGGGCCGTCCGGACGCTCGTTGAGACGGGGTTGCTGCACCGCAGCATCAGCGTGTCCACGTACAAGCCGGACAATATGACCCGCCGAGGCGCGGGCGTTTCAGCGAGGAGCTTCCCATGGCAGATCCCCAAGTCCCCGCCAATAATCCTGCGTCGAAGAACGGCGGTGGCAATGCCGGCGCGGCGTCGGCCGAGGCCGCGCGTGCGGCGAGCGCTGCGACCGACGCCGCCGCGCGGCAGGCGAAGGACAATGCGCGCGCCGCAGAGGCCGTGGCCGACAAGACCGCCGACGCCCACCGCGCGGCGGCCAAGGCCAACAGCGAGATCCTGCGCACCCAGATCGAGACCGCCCAGCAGGCGGTCCGCTCGGGCCTGGAAGCTGGAATGCGCAGCTTCGAAGGCCTGACCCAGAACTGGACCCGCGCGTTCGGGGCGACCGCGCCGAACCCCGATCTCGCCGACCAGTCGGCGCGCAATGTGCAGGCGGTCTCGCTCGCCTCCACGGCCCTGGCCAGGGGCGCCCAGGACGCCTCGCGCGCCTGGTTCGACCTGACCCAGAAGGCGGTGAAGACCAACCTCGAGGCGGTGGGCCAGCTCGCCGGCTGCCGCTCCATGCAGGAGGTGTTCACCTTGCAGAGCAATCTGGTGAGGGACAGCCTGCAGCAGGCGATCGAGAGCGGCGAGGCGATCGCGCGCGCCCAGTCCGATGCGATTCGCGAGGCGACGCAGGCGATCCAGCAGTCGGCCCAGCCGGGCCGCTGACCCTGGCGTGACCGGCGGGGCGTCCCCGAGCGGGCGCCCCGCTTTTTTACGGCATCACGGCGCCGGCCACCGCGCCTGCGCCATGGGCGGCGGCGCCGGCGGCCTTGGCGGTGACGCCCACGGCCGCCCCTGCCGCCGAGGCTGCGAGGCAGCCGGAAAGCGCGACGGCCGCGCTCATCAGGGCGGCGGCGAGGGCGAGGCGCATGCAAAGGCTCCGAAACTGACAGGCCAGAGCTTGGCAGATCGCCCGGCAGGAGAGGCTGCGGCGGATCGACTCAGGGGGTTTACCGCCGCCCCGCCTCTCCCGGGTGGAAGGTCCCGCCGCCGGTCTGGGCGCGGTGGCGCAGGAAGGCGTCGGCGAGCACGCAGGCCATCATCGCCTCGACCACCGGAACCGCGCGGATGCCGACGCAGGGGTCGTGGCGGCCCTTGGTGCGCAGCTCGATCT
>CBJNAS010000184.1:0-6448 GCA_966434565.1 uncultured Phenylobacterium sp. | reverse complement strand
GGCCTGGTGCAGGCGCGGCTGAACATCCTGATCTCCGGCGGCACCGGCACCGGCAAGACCACCCTGCTCAACGCCATGTCGCATGCGCTGAGCGACGCGGAGCGCATCGTCACCATCGAGGACGCCGCCGAGCTGCAGCTGCAGCAGCGGCACGTGGTCCGGCTGGAGACCCGGCCGCCGAACGTCGAGGGCCGCGGAGAGGTCACCCAGCGCGACCTGGTGAGGAACGCCCTGCGGATGCGCCCGGACCGCATCATCCTCGGCGAAGTCCGGTCCGGCGAGGCCTTCGACATGCTGCAGGCGATGAACACCGGCCACGACGGCTCGCTGACCACGGTTCACGCCAACACGCCGCGCGACGCGCTCGCCCGCGTCGAGCAGATGATCGGCATGGCCGGCCTCGACGTCTCGCCCCGGTCGATGCGCTCGCAGATCGCCAGCGCCATCCAGGTGGTGATCCAGCTGAAGCGCTTCTCCGACGGCACCCGCCGGATGACGAGCCTGCAGGAGATCGAGGGCATGGAGGGCGAGATCATCACCATGCACGAGATCTTCCGGTTCGAGCAGACCGGCGTGGAGCCCGACGGCCGCGTCATCGGCCGCTTCGCCTGGACGGGCATCCGTCCGCGCTTCTTCGAAGCCTTCCACGCCCAGCGGATCCCGGGCCCCACCGTGCTGCTCGAAGCGGCGGAGTGAGTCATGGAAACCCTCCTCGAATACCTGCTCTACGCCGCCGGGCTGACGGCCCTGGTGCTGGGGGGAGAGGGGCTCTGGCGCCTCATCCGCAGCCACCTGGGCGAGGAGCGCGCCGTCTCGCGTCGTCTGGCCAAGGCGCGCGCCCAGGCCGCGGCCAAGGCGCAGGCGCCGGACGCTGGCGCGGCGGCGATCGCACGGGCCATCGGGGCGCGTCTGCCTTGGCTGGAGCGGGCGATCACCCGCGCTGACGCCCCGTTCAACACGCTGCAGATCGTGCTCATCTCCATCGTGCTCTTCGTCTGCGCCTTTGCGCTGATGCAGCTGGCGCATCCGCCGGAGGTGATCGTGCTGACGGTCGCCGCGTCGGTCGCGATCGGCGGCCCGCTCATGGTGCTGACGAGCCTCGCCGCCAGCCGGCGCAAGAAGTTCCTCGACCAGCTGCCGCAGGCCGTGGACCTGATCGCGCGAAGCCTCCAGGCCGGGCACCCGGTGACCACCGCCATGACCGTGGTGGGCCAGCGCATGCCCGCGCCGCTCGGACCGGAGTTCCGCATGGTCGTCGAGGAGATGACCTACGGCCTGGATCGCGACGAGGCGCTGAAGAACCTGGTCCGCCGCTTCCCGCTGCCGGAGCTGCAGATGTTCGTGGCCTGCCTCGAGGTCACCCGCGAGACCGGCGGCAATCTCGCCGAGGCCTTCCTGAAGCTCGCCGAAGCCATCCGCGCCAAGGACCACCTGCGCCGCAAGGTGCATGCCGTCTCGGCGGAAGGCCGGCTGACCTTCTGGGTCGTCTCAGCCCTGCCGTTCGTCGTCGGCGGCGCCCTGGTGCTCCTGCGTCCGGAGTTCTTCTCGCAGGTGGCGCAGGACCCGCTGTTCTGGCCGATGATGTCGTTCTCGCCCGTCAGCCTGGCGATCGGCTCCGCCATGATCTGGCGCATGGTCAACATCAGGATCTGAGGAGCTCGCCATGGATCTGCTGATCATCATCTCCGCGGCCTCGATCACCTTCCTGCTGCTCGCCGTGGCGCTGGGCATGATCGTGCTGAGCGACTCCTCGGCCAATGCGCGGTTCGCCCGCTACGGCCGGCTGGTCGCCTCCAGGCGGCCGGCCACGCGGACCCGCCAGCTCGCCACGGCCATGCAGCGCATCGGGGCCGTCGCCGGGAAGGGCAGCCTGGAAGGCGCGCCCCGCGCCAGCCTGCGCGCCAAGCTGATCCAGGCCGGCTTCTACGCCGACCATGCGGTGGAGGGCTTCTACGCGATCCGCGTGGTCACGGCGCTGGGTCTCGGCCTGCTGGGCATCCTGGGAGTCCTGCTGCTGCACCCGCCCAGCCCCATTCTGGGCCTGCTGGTCGTGCTTTCGGGCGTCGCCGTCGGCCTCTACCTGCCCAACCTCCTGCTCCGTCGCCGCATCGCCGCCCGGCGGTGGGCCCTGCGCATCGGCCTGCCCGACGCCGTCGACCTGATGGTGGTCTGCCTGGAGGCCGGCGGAACGCTCAGCTCGGCCATGCAGCGCGTGCAGAGCGAGTTCGGCGAGCTGCATCCCGTGGTCGCCGAGCAGCTGGGCATCGCGCTCACCGAGATGCAGGCCGGCGCCAGCCGCAGCGAGGCGCTGACCCGGCTCGCCGAGCGCGCCGGGGTGGAGGAGATCAACTCCCTCGTCACCATGCTGGTGCAATCCGAGGCGCTGGGCGCAAGCGTCGCCCAGACGATGCGCGTCTTTGCCGAACAGATGCGCTCGGCGCGCTACCTGGAGGCCGAGCGCAAGGCCTCGGAATTGCCGGTGAAGCTGGCCTTCCCGCTGGTGCTGTTCATCTTCCCGGCGCTGATGACCGTGATCTTCACCCCGCTGATCATCCGCATCTATCGCGTCCTGCTGCACACCTAGCCTGGATACGCCCGTGTCGCTGTTCGCGCTCCTGACGTTCGACGCCCTGCTGCTGCTCGCGGCCGTGTCGGACGTCAGGAGCTTCCGCATTCCGAATGCGATCTCGCTGCTGGTCGCGGCAGGCGCCCTGCTGCTGGCCTTTCCCGCCTCGCCGGGCGAGGCGCTCAGCCGGGCCGCGTCCCTGGGCCTCGTCGGCGTCATCACCGGCGCGCTCTGGCTGCGTGGGCTGCTGGGCGGCGGTGACCTGAAGCTGCTGGCGGCCTGCGCCCTGTGGATCCCGCTGGGCCAGTTGCCAGCCTTCGCCATGGCCTTCGGCCTGGCCAGCGTGGTGCAGGGCACGACCGCCCTGGCTTGGACGCGCCTGGCGGCCCACGCGAGCCTGGCCGACGCCTCGCGCAGGCGGCTGCCCTACGCCCTGAGCATCGCGGCGGCAGGGTTCGCCTGGAGCTGGCTGCGCCTGCGCGGCCTCGCGGCCTGAGACCGGCTCAGGTCCGCACCGGCGCCATGCGGCGCGAGCAGCCGGTGGTGAGATAGACGCCGGAGAACTCCGACATGCGTTCGAGCCGCCGGGGGTCCGCCAGCGACAGCACGCCCGAGCTCAGGCGCAGCAGCCCCTCGCCCCGCAAGGCCTGCAGCTCGCGGTTCACATGGACGCTGGAAAGGCCGAGCGCCTCCGCCAGGTGGATCTGGGTGATCGGCATGGGACAGCTGTCGTCCTGTGTCAGGCCCATGGACTCGTAGCGCGCATAGATCTCGCAGATCAGGTGGCCCAGGCGGGCGCCCGCACGCCGCACGCCGATGTTGACCATCCACTCGCGCGCGATCGCCTCCTCGCGCACCGCGCGCCGCTC
This sequence comes from uncultured Phenylobacterium sp., assembly GCA_966434565.1. Lineage (GTDB taxonomy): Bacteria > Pseudomonadota > Alphaproteobacteria > Caulobacterales > Caulobacteraceae > Phenylobacterium. The sequence goes on along the minus strand of CBJNAS010000184.1, from coordinate 3,013 downwards.
GAAGGCCTCGGCGAGCGGCGGGAAGTCCTCGAGCGCCCGGCGCAGGCTCTGGAAGCGGACCATGCCGACGGTGCAGCCGCCGATCGCCACGATGGCGTGCTCCAGGGTGGCGCGCTCGGGCGAGGCGACCCGCGCGCCCAGCCGGTAGAGCGGCCAGTCGAAGACGTCGCCGGGCAGCAGCAGACCCACGATCTGCCGCTCGCCCGAGCGCGTGGTGAGCATCCGCGCCGCCACCCCGTCGACCACCACATAGAGCTCGGAGGGCGCCTCGCCCGCCTGCAGGATGGTGCTCTCGCGCGGGAAGACGCGATGCACGAAGGGGATCCGCTCCAGCGCGGCGAGATCGAAGGCGTCCAGGCGCATGGCCTGCGCCAGGGCCGAACCCAGCAGGGCTGGGGCTGCAAGCTCACGAGTCCGTTCACTTGCGCCTGAGCGAACCATGTTCCCTGACCCGAATTCTTCGGCCCTGCCGTTGTGCGGTCTGCGGAGCGTAAGAATTGGGCCTTTGCGAAAATGGTTGCCGACACACCCGAGAAAGCGGCGCCTCAGAACTCGGCCTCTACTCACGCATGAGACGTGGGGATGGAGTCCAGCTTTCACGACCGGCCGCGGCCGCCAGTTCTGGCTGTGCACCGCAAAAGGAAGTTCAACCTAAAGCAAATATTCCGCGCTTCCCCGACGAATATGCGACAGCGACCTTATCATTCGCTGGAAACGCGACGCGCCGTCGCTCGTAGGATTTCACTCAGGGCGGACCGACCCGCCACGACGGAAACGGCGACCAGCCACGGACGCAGGACCTTGCAGCCAGGGTTGGCCGGGAGGGCGTACGATGAACCTCAAGAAGGAGATGATCGCCTTGGCGCCCAAGCTGCGCGCCTATGCGTGGGTGCTCTCGCGCGGCGCTCCGGATGCCGATGAGCTCGTCGAGGAAACCCTCCGCCGGGCCTGGGAAGGCCGGCGCAGCCTGGCCCCGGGCGCCAGCCTCAAGGGCTGGATGTTCCGGATCCTGCGCACGGTCTACCTCGCGAGCCTGGCCGGCGGCCTGCTGACGGCGCGGCCGGCGCGGCCCGCCGAGGCGCACGACGAGGTCCTGGGACCGGATCCGGAGTGGCGCGCCTCCTTCGGAGAGCTGCTCGAGGTCCTGGCCGATCTGCCGGACCAGGATTGCGAAGCCCTGCTGCTCGTGGCCGGAGCCGGGCTGAGCTACCAGCAGGCGGCCGACGTCTGCTACTGCTCGATCAGCTCGGTGAAGGGCCGCGTGAGCCGGGCGCGCGAGCGGCTGGCCGAGATCGTCGAACGGCGGCCATGCGCGCTCGGCCTCGTCGGCGAGACGATGAACCACGCCGACGTGCGCCTGCGCAACTGAGCCGCGAGGCGGCTAAGCCCGATCCGACACCGCGACGGCGATCCGCAGCTCCAGGTCGCGGGCGAGGTCGGCGACCCTGGGCTCGCTCATGATGCTGACGTGGTTGCCCTCCAGGGGCGCGCGCACGGCCTGGGGCGCGACCCGGCGCCAGCGCTGCAGGTACTGCGGCAGGCTGAGGACGGCGCGGGCCTCGTAGACCACCAAGGGGCCGGCCCAGGGCCGCGGATCATACATCATGATGGCGTCGTAGAGCCGGGCCATGAACCGGCGCTGGGCCGGCGGATAGCGGTCGAGGCTGACCAGGCGCTCCAGCCGGGGCGCCACCTCGCGCCTGCTGCGCGCCGCCAGGCGCCGGGCGCTGCCGGCCAAAGACCGCGCCCATCGCCGCAGGATGGTCAGCGGCTGCTCCATGCCCCGCCCGGCTCTGAGCCAGGCCGGGAGGTTGCCGGCCACCGCGATCCAATAGCGAGGGTCCCAGGGCCTGAGGCCCACGCCGGCGATCTCCGGCGCCCCCTCGATGGCCGCCAGCAGGGCGACGTGGCGCCCGCGGTCTCGCAGGTGGTGGGCCACCTCGAGCGCGATCGCCGCGCCTGCCGACCAGCCGGCGACGATCAGCGGGCCTTCCGGAGCGGCCTCGGCGATGGCGCCCGCATAGATGTCGGCCAGCGCCTCCACCGAGGCGCCGAAGCCCGGTTCGCTCTCGACCCGGTGCTGCGGGGCCTGCACCCCGAACACACGCACCGAACCGCCCATACGTCGGGCGAGCGCCAGGAAGTCCGAGACGCCGACGCCGACGATCGAGTGGATGCAGAACAGGGCCGGACCCGCGTCGCGCGGACACGCGGCGCGCTCGTTCATCGGCACGATGAGCGGCATCGACCGGCGCGAGACACGGGCGAACAGCGCCCGGGCGCCGATGCGCAGGCCCGTCGTGTCGGCGCTGTGGGGCTCGGCGCCTTGGCTCATTCGGCGGCTCCGCGCAGGCGCTGCAGCCGCACCTCTTCCGCCTCGGCCTCCTCCGCAACTGGCGCGAGCGGCCGCCCCGCGGCGGCGGCGATTAGGGCCAGCCAGTTACGATAGAGGCGCACCGCGTTCGGCCGCCAGACGGGCGCCGGCGCGAAATCCGCGGTGATCTCGTCGAGGGTGTTGAGCACCTCGGCCACGCGGCCGCGCCGGGCGGCAAGGGTGAGGGCCTGCAGGGCGTGCTCGATCTGCGGCGGGAAATAGCCCTGCGGGAAGGCCGGCGCCGCCGCCTGCTCGCCACGCAGGAATCGGGCGAAGTCGCGACGGTACTCCTTGAGCAGGGTGTCGGCGTCGTATTCCGGATGGCCCTGGGAGAAGACCAGCAGGCTGGGCCCCTCGCGCAGGAAGATGTCCACGCCGGCGCAAGGCGAGCGCATCAGGACGCGGTAGCCCTTGCTCGCCAGATCCTCGGGCGAGAGCCCGTAGCAGCGCGAATGCGGGGTCATGATCGGCTCTTCGAAGCCGGCGACCAACGCGCTGTCGGCGACCCGCTCGAAGGCGAAGACGCCGGAAAGCTTGGCGGGCGAGGGGCGCCGCTCGACCCCATCCCCGTGCAGCCCGGCCCCGTGCGCCGCCCGGGAGGAGAACTCGTGCCCCGTCGCCCACACCGTGGGGTTGATG
>CBJNAS010000183.1:0-6519 GCA_966434565.1 uncultured Phenylobacterium sp. | reverse complement strand
CGAGCCCGCCGGTCATGGCTCCACCGGGGGCACGGCCGCGGCGTCGGTCTCGCCGGAGCGGATCCGCACCACCTGCTCAAGTCCGACCACGAAGATCTTGCCGTCGCCGACCGCTCCGGTGCATGCCCCTTCGCGCAGGGCGGTGCGCCCTTCGCGCGAGCCGTCGTAGGCGACCAATACCCGCTTATACAATCAGGTTTCCTCCCGCCGATCTCTTGGCCCGCTCATAGTAGAGTATTTTCCTCCAAAGTGCAGCGCGCGCGCCGCCCCGCGCAACACCTAAACGCGCGAACAGGGCCGTCGGAAGCGAGGTTGCGCTCCCGCTGGACGATGTTTTCCCGAAAACGCTTGAAAAGCATTCCAGCCGCGATCAGCGTTCGCTTAGTAGAAGTTCCACCATCTGGCCGAATCCGTCCGTAATCGCCTCATTGCGGCCGGACCTGTGACAGCTGGGCGACGAGCGCGAAGGCGAGATTGCGAGGCTGCATAAAGTTTATTGGCCTGCAATATGGCCCGGGGGCGCGTCTTTCCCTGGAAACAACTAGCTGCTTGAGAGTTCGCCGCGATAGTGCTTTCTGCGCCCACTCGCCATCCGGCGTCTCCGCTGCGATTCCAAGGGCTCCATGCCGCTGAAACCTCTGGCTTTGTCCGGCCTCGGGCTGCTGCTCCTGACGGCAAGTTGCGCCAAGAAGGATCCGAACGTCGTCCCGCCGCCGCCGCAGGCGGGCTATGTGGTGGTCTCCGCCCAGGCCGTGCCGCTGCAGATCGAGCTGGTCGGGCGTACCTCCGCCTATGAGATCGCCGACGTCCGGCCGCAGGTGAACGGAGTGATACAGGCCCGCCGCTTCGTCGAGGGCTCGCTGGTGCGGCGTGGCCAGACCCTCTACGAGATCGACCCCAGCCTCTATCGGGCCGCGGTGGCTCAGGCGCAGGCCAACCTCGCCAACGCCCAGGCCGCAAGCACCGACGCCGAGGCCAAGGCGGCGCGCTACAAGCCGCTGGCGGCGATCGATGCGGTGGCCAAGCAGGACTACACCGACGCCGTCACCCAGGCGAAGCAGGCCGAGGCCCAGGTCAAGCAGACCGCAGCCGCGCTGCAGACGGCGCGCATCAACCTGCGCTTCACCCAGGTGCCAGCGCCCATCTCCGGCCAGATCGGCCGGTCGCTGGTCACGACCGGCGCCCTGGTCTCCAGCGCCCAGACGGCGGCGCTCGCCACCATCGCGCGGCTGGACCCGATGTATGTCGACATCCAGCAGTCGAGCGCCGAGTTGCTCGCCCTGCGCCAAGCCCTGGCCACGGGCGGAGCCATGCCGGCCGAGGCGCCCGTGCGCCTGACGCTCGAGGACGGCTCGGCCTATCCCCTTGCCGGGCGGCTGGAGTTCGCCGAATCCATCGTCGATCCGACCACCGGCTCGGTCACCCTGCGCGCGCGCTTCCCCAATCCGAACAACCTGCTGATGCCGGGCATGTTCGTCCGCGCGAGCCTCACCCAGGCGGTGGCTCCCAAGGCCTTCCTGGTTCCGCAGGAGGCCGTCTCGCGCGACCCGCAGGGCGACGCATCGGTCATGGTGATCGACGCGAGCAACCGGGTAGTGCGCCGCGAAATCGCCGCCCGGCGCACCATCGGTGACAAATGGCTGGTGACCAGCGGCCTCTCCCCCGGCGAGCGGGTGGTGGTTGAGGGGCTCAACCGCATCAAGGCCGGGCAGCGGGTCCAGCCGGCCGCCGCCGGGTCGCCGTCGCCGATCCCGCAGGCCGGGCGCTGAGCCTCCGATGATATCGCGCATCTTCATCGACCGGCCGGTCTTCGCCTGGGTGATCGCGATCGTGATCATGCTGGCCGGAGCCTTCAGCATCAGCTCGCTGGCCGTCGAGCAGTATCCGGACATCGCCCCGCCCTCGGTGAGCATCAACGCCACCTATCCAGGCGCCTCGGCGTCGACCCTGGACAGCAGCGTGACCCAGGTGATCGAGCAGCAGCTCACCGGGATCGACCGGATGATTTACTTCCAGTCGACCTCGAACGCCTCCGGCCAGGTGCAGATCACCGTCACCTTCGAGAAGGGGACCAACCCCGACATCGCCCAGGTGCAGGTGCAGAACAAGGTGCAGCAGGCCCTGCCCCGCCTGCCGCAGCAGGTGCAGCAGCAGGGACTGGTGGTCACCAAGTCCAACCCCGACTTCCTGATGGTGGCGGCGGTCTACGACTCCACGGATCGCAAGACCTCCGGCGATCTGTCCGACTACGTCGTCTCCAACATGCAGGAGCGGATCGCCCGCACCCCTGGCGTGGGCTCCGTCAACGTCTTCGGCGCCCAGTACGCCATGCGCATCTGGCTCGACCCCTACAAGCTGGCGAGCTTCGACCTGATGCCCGGCGACGTAATCTCGGCGATCCAGGCGCAGAATGTGCAGGTGGCGGCGGGCCAGATCGGCGGCCTGCCGGCGCTGGCGGGCCAGCAGCTGAACGCCACCGTCACCGCGCAGTCGCGCCTCACCTCCCCCGACGAATTCCGGCAGATCAACATCAAGACCCGCCCGGACGGCTCGCGCGTGACCCTGGCGCAGGTGGCGCGCGTCGAGCTGGGCAGCGAGAATTACGGGGTGATGAGCCGGCTGAACGGCCATCCCGCCTCGGGCATGGCGGTCATGCTCTCGCCCGGCGCGGATGCGCTCAGGACGGCGCGGCTGGTGCGCGCCGAGCTGGCCGTCCTGCAGGAGGGCTTCCCGCCCGGCTACAAGCTCGCCTACCCCAACGACGCCACCCCCTTCATCAAGCTCTCGGTCCGCGAGGTCGTGCAGACCCTGTTCGAGGCCATCCTGCTGGTGGTGGTGGTGATGTTCGTCTTCCTGCAGAGCTGGCGGGCGACGCTGATCCCGGCGATCGCCGTCCCCGTGGTGCTGCTGGGCACGTTCGGCGTGCTGGCGGTCGCCGGCTACAGCATCAACACGCTCACCCTGTTCGGCATGGTGCTGGCGATCGGCCTGCTGGTCGACGACGCCATCGTCGTCGTCGAGAACGTCGAGCGGGTGATGGCCGAGAACCCCGGCATGTCGCCACGGGAAGCCACCATCATCTCCATGGACCAGGTGCAGATGGCGCTGATCGCCATCGCCCTGGTGCTCTCGGCGGTGTTCCTGCCGATGGCCCTCTTCGGCGGCTCGGTGGGCGTCATCTACCGCCAGTTCTCGATCACCATCGTCTCGTCCATGGCGCTCTCGGTGCTGGTGGCCCTGGTGCTGTCGCCGGCGCTGGCCGCCTCCCTGCTCAAGCCGCCGGGCGAGGAGCGCCACGATTCCAATGTGCTCGACCGCCTGCTCGGCCGGTTCGGCGGCCGCTTCAACGCCTGGTTCGACCGGACGGCGGAGCGCTACCGCCGGGCGGTCGGGGCGATCATCGGCCGGACGCGCGTGGCGCTGATCGTCTACGCCGTGATCTGCGCGGCGCTCGCCGTCGTCTTCCTGCGTCTGCCCACCAGCTTCCTGCCGAACGAGGACCAGGGCGTGGCGCAGATGCAGTTCACCCTGCCGCCGGGCGCCACCGCCGAGCGCACCCTGGCGGCCGCCCACACCATCGAGCAGTACTTCGTCCATCAGGAGCAAAAGGACGTCGCCCTGGTCTACACGGTGATCGGCCAGAGCCAGGCCGGCGCCGCCCAGAACGCCGGCCGTGGCTTCCTGTCGTTCCGCCCTTGGGACCAGCGCCCGGGCGCGGAGAACACCGCCAACGCCATCACCCGGCGCGCGACCAGGAACCTCTCGGGCCTGCGCGACGTGCAGTTCTTCGCGCTGAACCCGCCGCCGGTGCGCGGCATGGGCCAGTCCAGCGGCTTCACCATGGAGGTGACGAACGCCACGGGCCTGCCCCAGCCTGCGTTCAAACAGAAGGTGGAGCAGCTCCTGGCGCTGGCGGAGCAGGATCCGGCGGTGGCCTCGGCGCGCCTGAACGCCCTGCCCGACCCGCCCACCCTGCAGGTCGGCGTCGACAGCGTGAAGGCCGGCGCGCTCGGCCTTACCCAGGCCGACGTCAACGCCACCCTGTCCGCCGCCTGGGGCGGGACCTACGTCAACGACTTCGTCGACCGCGGGCGGGTGAAGCGCGTCTATGTCCAGGGCGACGCGGCCTACCGCAGCCGGCCGGAGGACCTCGACCACTGGTTCGTGCGCGGCGCGACCGGGACCATGGCCCCCTTCTCCACCTTCGCCCAGGTGGGCTGGGGCAAGGCGCCGACCACCCTGATGCGCTTCAACGGCGTCTCCGCCTACGAGATCCAGGGCGACGCCGCGCCCGGCGCCAGCACCGGCCAGGCCATGGCGCGGATGAGCGCGCTGGCCCAGCAGGTGGGCGGACTGGGCGTGGACTGGGCCGGCCTCTCCTACCAGGAGCGGCTGTCCGGCGGCCAGGCGCCCATGCTCTACGGCATTTCCCTGCTCGTGGTCTTCCTTTGCCTGGCCGCGCTCTACGAGAGCTGGTCGGTGCCGTTTTCGGTGTTGCTGGTGATTCCGCTGGGGGTGATCGGGGCGACGCTGGCGGTGGCGCTTCGCGGCCTGACCAACGACGTCTACTTCCAGGTCGGCCTGCTCACCACCATGGGCCTCTCGGCGAAGAACGCGATCCTGATCGTCGAATTCGCCGAGGCCGCCGAGAAGCAGGGCAAGGACGTGGTGCAGGCGGCGCTGGAGGCCTCGCGCCTGCGCCTGCGCCCGATCCTGATGACCAGCCTCGCCTTCGTCTTCGGCGTCTTCCCGCTGGCGATGGCCACCGGCGCCGGCGCGCACAGCCGGATCGCCATCGGCACAGCGGTGGTCGGCGGCATGCTCACCGCAACGGTGCTGGCGATCTTCTTCGTGCCGATGTTCTTCGTGCTGGTCCGCAGGCTCTTCCACCCACGCCACAAAGCCCCCGCGCCGCGGCCGGAAAGCGGCGAGGAGGCGCCGGCATGAGGCGCGCGCTCACCCTGGCCATCGCGGCCCTGGCGCTGGCCGGCTGCACGCTGGAGCCGCGCTACGAGCGCCCGGCGCCGGCGGTCCCGCGGACCTGGCCGACCGGAGCGGCCTATCCGGCGCCCCAGCAGGCCCCTCCCCTGCCGGCGCTCGGCTACCGCGACCTGTTCAAGGATCCACGGCTCCAGGCGCTGATCGACCAGGCCCTCGCCGACAACCAGAACCTTCGCGCGGCCATCGCCAACGTGGAGATCGCCAGGGCGCAGTACCGGGGACAACGCTCCGAGCTCTTCCCGCACCTGGACGCCCATGCGACGGCGACCGAAAGCCACGGCAGGAGCGCCGCCACCGGCGAGGCTGAGACCAGCCGCGCCTACGCCGCCGACCTCGGCGTCTCGGCCTTCGAGATCGACCTCTTCGGCCGGCTGCGCCGCCTGAACCACGCCGCCCAGGAGGCGTACCTGGCGAGCGAGGCCGGCGCGCGGGGGGCGCGGCTGACCCTGGTGAGCGAGGTGGCGGACGCCTGGCTGACGCTGGCCGCCGACCGCAGCCTGCTGGCGGCCGCCGGCGACACCGTGGCCAGCGCGACGCGGACGGTGGCGCTCACCGAGGCCAGGCTCGCCGGCGGGGTCGCGCCGCGCACCGACCTCAGCCAGGCCCAGACCCTGCTGGAGCAGGCCCGCTCCGACCAGGCCCAGCTCACCACCCAGGTCGCCCAGGACCGCAACGCGCTCGACCTGCTGGTGGGCGCGAGCGTGCCTGACAGCCAGCTTCCCGCGGGCATCGAGGAGGTGGACGCGACGCTGGCCGAGGCGCCGGCCGGGCTCGACTCGCGCATCCTTCTGCGCCGGCCCGACGTGCTCGAGGCCGAGCACCGGCTGAAGCAGGCCAATGCCCAGATCGGCGCCGCGCGCGCGGCCTTCTTCCCGACCATCAGCCTCACCGGCCTGGCGGGCTTCGCCAGCCCGCAGCTCTCGGCGCTCTTCGATCATGGCAATTTCACCTGGCAGGGCGAAGGCGCGGGCAGCCTGCCGATCTTCGCCGGCGGCGCGAACCTCGCGGGCCTCTCCCTGGCGCGCGGCCAGCGCGACCTGGCGCTGGCCAATTATCAGGGCGCGATCCAGGCGGCGTTCCGCGACGTGGCCAATGCGCTCGCCCGCCGCGGCGCCATCGACCAGCAGCTCGCGGCCCAGAACGCCCTGCTCGCCGCCGCCCAGACCAGCTACGACCTCTCGATCGCCCGCTATCGCCAAGGCGTCGACACCTACCTCGCCGCCCTGATCGCCCAGCGCACCCTCTACGGCGCTCGCCAGAGCCTCGCCCAGACCCGGCTCACCCGCGCCGCGAACCGGGTCGCGCTCTACGCGGCCATCGGCGGCGACCCGCTGATCGACGCCACGCCGCAGACGAGATAGGGAGCTGTCGCGGCCGAACCGCGTTATGCTGGGGCGACGGCGTCAAACCTAGCCCCCAGGCCTCACGCCGCTGGTTACGGCCAGAGCCCCCGCCCTCTCCAGTCCGGGGGCTTCGCACCCGAAGCCCACGCCGCATCAAGGAGCACCGGCTTGCCGG
>CBJNAS010000182.1:0-6519 GCA_966434565.1 uncultured Phenylobacterium sp. | reverse complement strand
GAGTTCTTCGCCGCCTCGATGAGCCTCGACATGGCCAACACCGACAAGCTGTCGGTGTTCTACCAGGACGCCAAGCGCTTCGGCGTCAAGATCCTGCCTCCCGACGTGAACCGCTCTGGCGCGGACTTCGAGGTCGAGGACGGCCAGGTGCTCTACGCCCTGGGCGCGATCCGCAACGTCGGCCTGCAGGCCATGGAGCACGTGGCCCAGGTGCGCCGCGAAGGCGGGCGGTTCCGCGACATCTTCGACTTCGTCGAGCGGGTCGATCCCAAGCAGGTGAACAAGCGGACGTTCGAGACCCTCGCCCGCGCCGGGGCCTTCGATTCCATCCATCCCAACCGAGCCCAGCTGGTGGAGGCGGCCGACCTGCTGCTCAGCTTCAGCCAGAGCGTCGCCGCCGAGCGCGCCTCGGAACAGGCCGCGCTATTCGGGGATTCGAACAACGCCCTGGCCGAGGCGCAAAAGCGCAAGATGCCCAGGACGGAGGCCTGGACCCCGACGCAGCGGCTGGACGAGGAGCTGGCGGCGGTGGGCTTCTATCTCTCCGGCCATCCGCTGGAGGACATGGTCGAGGCGCTGCGCCGCAAGCGCACCGATCTCTACGCCGACGCGCTCGGCAAGGCGCTGGCCGGCGCCGAGGCGCTGCGCATGGCCGGCATCGTGCGGCGCAAGCTGGAGAAGCCGGGGCGGACCGGCGAGAAGTTCGCCTTCGTGACCCTCTCCGATCCCACCGGCGAGTACGAGGTGCTGTTTCCGCCGGAGACGCTGCGCCGTTGCCGCGATTTTCTGGAGCCCGGCAAGGCGGTGTCGATCAAGGTCCGCGCCAAGGCCAGCGAGGGTGAGGTGCGCTTCTTCGGCGACGACGCCCAGCCGGTCGAGAAGGCGCTGGAGAATGCCGTGGGCGGGCTTCGCGTGCACATGGCCCCGCGCAGCGCCGAGATCGAGGCGCTGAAGCGCCGGCTGGAGGGCGTCGTCTCCGACCGCGGCGGCGAGATCCTGCTGGTCGCCGCCCTCACCGACGGCAAGGAGGTGGAGCTGAAGCTGCCCGGCCGCTTCAAGCTCGACATCGCCGTCCGCGGCGCGCTGAAGACCGCCCCCGGCGTGGTGTTCATCGAGGACCTGTAGCTCAGGATTTCACCCCTTCCGCTCATCCCGACGAAAGTCGGGATGAGCGGTATCAGCGAGGCTCGACCGCGGCCACCACGCCCGGCCGCCGCAGCATCTTGTCCACCTCGCCGGCGTGCATCTCCTCGGCGTAGATCATCTGCCGCGCATACTCCTCCAGCAGGACCGACCGGCCCTCGGCGACCGCGAGCAGACGCTTGTAGAGGGCGAGCGCCTCGGCCTCGGTCGTGAGCGCCTCGCGAAGCATGGTGGCGATGTCGGTCTGGTTGCTGTCGAGCAGTGGCCCGATGGCCAGCGATGGATAGGCGCCGAGCAGGGTGATCAACTCGCCGGCCTGCTGAGCGTGGGCCATGGATTCCGTCGCCTGGCCCCGGAACCAGTCGACGATGGGAATCCGGCTGTGGCCGAACACCATGAAGGAGTAGTGGGTGTAGCGGACGACGCCCGCCAGCTCCTGCTCGAGGATTCGGTTGAGGAGGTCGAGGGCCTCCCGCGTCTCGTTGTCGTTCATCGGCGGCTCCAGCGCGCCGAGCCCAGGCTGATCTTGCGCCCGGGCGAGGCCGTCGGCAACGTTCGATCACGCGGCACGTTTCTGTAACAAGGCGCGCCCGCCGCCCCCGCGGCTGCGGCGCCCTGAGATCAAGGCGTGGTCGATGCGGCAGTCCAGCGGCGTTCCCCTCGCAGTCTTTCTCATCATCACCGCGCTCGGCGCCTGGGCGGCCTGGACCGCCTATGCGGCCGGCCAGCCGCTGCTGGCCGTCTGGCTGGCGGCGGCCTTCCTGGCGGCGGCGCTCCTGCTGTCGGCGGCGATCAAGATCGCCAGCCAGTGGGAGCGGGCGATCGTGCTGCGCCTTGGCCGCTTCCAGGCGCTGCGCGGGCCGGGCCTGTTCGTCATCGTGCCGATCCTCGACAGCGTGCCCTACTGGATCGACGTCCGGGTCATCACCTCGGCGTTCAAGGCGGAAAAGACCCTGACCAAGGACACCGTGCCGGTCGACGTGGATGCGGTGCTGTTCTGGCGCGTGACGGACGCCCAAAAGGTGGCGCTGGACGTGGAGGACTATCGCACAGCCGTGGCCTGGGCCGCCCAGACGGCGCTGCGCGACGTCATCGGCAAGACCATGCTGGCCGACATGCTGGAGGGCCGCGAGAAGATCAGCCGCGAGCTCGGCCGGATCATCGGCGAGCGCGCCACGCCATGGGGCGTCGACGTGATCTCGGTGGAGCTGAAGGACGTGCTGATCCCGGCGTCGCTGGAGGACGCCATGTCGATGCAGGCTCAGGCCGAGCGCGAGCGGCAGGCGCGCATCATCCTGGGCGACTCCGAGCGGCAGGTGGCCGAGAAGTTCCAGGAGGCGGCGCGCACCTATGCGGACGATCCGACCGCCTTCCACCTGCGCGCGATGAACATGCTCTACGAGGGGCTGAAGCAGAACTCCACCATCGTCGTGGTGCCGTCGACCGCGGTGGAGACCATGAACCTGGGCGGCCTGGCCGGCGTCACCGCGCTCGGCCTGGAGACCGCGCGAGCCCAGGCGGAACGTCCCTCCGAGCCACCGCCCGGCATCCGCCCGGCGGCCTGATGGGCCCACCGGGGTCGCAGCGCGCCGCGCCACGGCGCTTGCATTTCCGCGCCGTTCCCCCTATGTGCCCGCCTCATTCCACACGCAGGCGTTTGGGACGTGCGGGGAGACATCCCGTCCGCTCCATTCCGGTCCTTGGGGCGCACCCGGGGGTTTGCCTGCGGAGGTCAACCGGAAGAAGGACAAACGAAGCCTATGGCTCTTCCTGAATTCTCCATGCGCCAGCTCCTGGAAGCCGGCGCGCACTTCGGCCACCAGACCCACCGCTGGAACCCGAAGATGGAGCGCTACATTTTCGGCAGCCGCTCCAACATCCACATCATCGACCTGTCGCAGTCGATCCCGCTGCTGCACCAGGCCCTGGTCAAGGCGCGCGACGTCGCCGCCGGCGGCGGCCGCATCCTGTTCGTCGGCACCAAGCGCCAGGCCTCCGAGCCGATCGCCACCGGCGCCAAGCGCTGCGCCCAGTACTATGTGAACCACCGCTGGCTGGGCGGCACGCTCACCAACTGGCGCACCGTCTCCGGCTCGATCCAGCGCCTGCGCGAGCTGGAAGCCGTGCTGGAGGGCGAGAGCGGCCGCTCCAAGAAGGAGCTGCTGCAGCTCACCCGCGAGCGCGACAAGCTCGAGCTGTCCCTGGGCGGCATCAAGGACATGGGCGGCATCCCCGACCTGATGTTCGTGATCGACACCAACAAGGAAGCGATCGCGATCCAGGAAGCGCGCAAGCTGAACATCCCGGTGATCGCCATCCTCGACACCAACTGCAACCCGGACGGCATCACCTATCCGATCCCCGGCAACGACGACGCCGCGCGCGCCATCCAGCTCTATTGCGACCTGATGGCCGACGCGATCCTCGACGGCCTGGCCGCCGGCCAGGCGGCCTCGGGCGTCGACCTGGGCGCCGCTGAGGCCCCGCTTGAGCCGGCGCTGGCCCGCTCGGAAGCCGTGGCTGCGCCCAGCGAGGAAGCCGCGGGCTGATCCCCGCGCCCCGGCCTGCCGGGGCGTAGGTCAACTGATTGTCACGGCGGGCCCCTAAGCCGGGCCCGCCGGTTTTGAATTCGAACCTGAAGGAGCTGACCATGGCGGAAGTCACCGCTGCGCTGGTCAAGGACCTGCGCGAAAAGTCCGGCGCGGGCATGATGGACTGCAAGAAGGCGCTGCAGGAGACCAGCGGCGACCTGGAGGCGGCTATCGACTGGCTGCGCACCAAGGGCCTCTCGAAGGCCGCCAAGAAGGCTGACCGCGCCGCGGCCGAAGGCCTGGTGGCCGGCAAGGTCTCGGCCGACGGCAAGACCGGCGTGCTGGTCGAATTCAACGCCGAGACCGACTTCGTGGCCAAGAACGATTCGTTCCAGGCCGCCGCGCGCGACTTCGCCGACGTGGCGCTGTCCGTCGACGGCGACGTGGACGCCATCCTGGCGGCCAAGACCGCCAAGGGCGAGACGGTCAGCGACGTGATCACCAACCTGATCGCGACGATCGGCGAGAACATGCGCCTGCGCCGCACGGCCAAGCTGGCCGTGAGCGAAGGCGCGGTCGCGCTCTACCTGCACAACAAGCAGGGCGACGACGTGGCCCGCCTGGCGGTGCTGGTGGCGCTGGAAGGCGCGGGCGACCAGGCCCAGCTGGCCGAGGTCGCGCGGCGCATCGCCCTGCACGTGGCCGGCACGCCGACCCCGCCGCTGGCGCTCACCTCCGACGAGCTAGACCAGGCCGTGGTCGCCAAGGAACGCGAGATCCAGACCCAGATGGCCGTCGAATCGGGCAAGCCCCGCGAGATCGCCGAGAAGATGGTCGAGGGCCGCATCCGCAAGTGGCAGGAGGAGGTCGTCCTCCTCAAGCAGCCCTTCGTGATGAACCCCGACCAGAGCATCGAGCAGCTGATCGCCGAGACCGGCAAGGCGCTGGGCTCGCCGGTCAAGATCAAGGGCTTCGTGCGATTCGCGTTGGGCGAAGGCGTGGAGAAGAAGACCGACGACTTCGCCGCCGAGGTCGCCCAGCTCTCCGGGCAGAGCTGATCTGCAGCCGGCCCGGCGCGCAAGTTGCGCGCCGGGCCGTGCGCCGCCCTGCGGCGGGACGGCCACGGTCGGACGATTTGCGGGCGAGCCTGCGGCTTCCGCTTGGCGGATGATCGTCCTGGTCTATGTTCCAACCACCCCAAAATGAGTGACCCGGACCCCGCGATGTCAGACGCCCCGCTGCGCTATAAGAAGATCCTTCTGAAGGTGTCCGGCGAGGTCCTGGTGGGTGATCAGGGCTTCGGCATCGATTCGGCCACCCTGGAACGGACCGCCGAGGACATCGCCGAGGTGGTCAAGACCGGGGTCGAGCTCTGCCTGGTGATCGGTGGCGGCAACATCTTCCGCGGCGTCTCGCTCGCCGGGCGCGGGATGGAGCGGGCCAGCGCCGACTACATGGGCATGCTGGCGACGGTGATGAACGCGCTGGCCCTGCAGGGCGCGCTGGAGAAGATCGGCGTCTACACCCGCGTCCAGTCCGCCATCCCGATGGAGGCGGTCTGCGAGCCCTACATCCGCCGGCGCGCGCTCAGGCACCTGGAGAAGGGCCGGGTTGTGATCTTCGCCGCCGGCATCGGCGCCCCCTTCTTCACCACCGACACCACCGGCGCGCTCCGCGCCGCCGAGATGGGCTGCGACGCGCTGTTCAAGGGGACGAGCGTCGACGGGGTCTACACCGCCGACCCGAAGAAGGCGCCGGACGCCACCCGCTACGAGACGCTGAGCTACCAGGAGGTGCTGGCCAAGGACCTGCGCGTCATGGACGCCTCGGCCATCAGCCTGATGCGCGACAACCAGATCCCCATCGTGGTGTTTTCTATCCGCGAACGCGGGAATTTCCTGAAGGTCTTGAGAGGCCAGGGCGTCTACACCACCATCGCCTGACCGCAGGACCTGCAACGAACATAAGGGAGAAAGTCCCATGGCCACCGCCGAGAAGCCGGTGCTCAGCAAGTACAAGGACCGGATGGACAAGGCCGTCGCGGCGCTGAAGGAGGAGTTCGCCTCCCTGCGCACCGGCCGGGCCTCCGCCAACCTGCTCGACCAGGTGCATGTCGACGCCTACGGCTCCAGCGTGCCGATCAACCAGGTGGCGGCGGTCAACGTGCCTGAGGCGCGCATGATCACGGTCAATGTGTGGGACCGGGGCCTGGCGGTCTCGGTGGAAAAGGCGATCCGCAACGCGGGCCTGGGGCTCAACCCGATCGTCGATGGCCAGACCCTGCGCATTCCGATCCCGCCGCTGACGGAAGATCGGCGCAAGGAGATCGCCAAGGTGGCCGGCAAGTACGCCGAGCAGCAGCGCATCGCCGTGCGCAACATTCGCCGCGACGCCAACGATGACCTGAAGAAGGCCGAGAAGGACGGCGTCATCAGCCAGGACGAGCTGAAGCGCATGGAGGGCGAGGTGCAGAAGCTCACGGATGAGGCGATCAAGCGCGTCGACGAAGCCTTGAAAACCAAAGAGCAAGAGATCATGCACGTCTGATCGTGCGAGCTCCAGCGCCCCGAGGAACCTCCCCGCCCATGGCCGCCCAAAACGAAGATCCGTCCACGGGCGCGAGCGCGAAGGCCCGGAGCGCCGAGCCGCCGCGCCCGCTGCACGTCGCGATCGTCATGGATGGCAACGGGCGCTGGGCCAAGCGGCGCGGACTGCCGCGCACCCTGGGCCACCGCGCCGGCGTCGAGGCGCTGAAGCGCACCGTCTCGGCCGCGCCCGAGCTGAACATCCGCTGGCTGACGGTGTTCGGCTTCTCGACCGAGAACTGGAGCCGGCCGGCCGCCGA
>CBJNAS010000181.1:0-6525 GCA_966434565.1 uncultured Phenylobacterium sp. | reverse complement strand
CATCCGCCGGCCGGACCTCTTGAAGAGCTTCGTGCTCTACTGGCAGCGCCACCCTTCTCTGTCCTACCTGTTCTCCGGCCTGTTCGTCGGCCCCACCAGCCAGGCGCCCAGGATCGACGAGGCGCGCCACGACGCGCTCTATGAGCTGGAGATCGCGCTGGCGCACATCCCCGCTCCGGGCGAGGGCGAGGCCCCGCCGCCGTGGCTGGTGGACCGGCTGCTGCGCAACCTGCTCACCGACGTCACCGGCAACACCCACCGCGCCGAGATCTGCATCGACAAGCTCTATTCGCCGGACGGGCCCGCCGGACGCCTCGGCCTGCTGGAGTTCCGTGGCTTCGAGATGCCGCCGGACGCGCGCATGAGCCTGGCCCAGCAGGTGCTGCTACGCGCCCTGGTCGCCTGGTTCTGGCGTGAGCCGCAGCACGGCAGGCTGGTGCGCTGGGGCACCGCCCTGCACGATCGCTTCATGCTGCCCTACTTCGTCTGGGACGACTTCCTGCAGGTGCTGGGCGACCTCGCCCGCGCGGGCTATCCGCTGAAGGCGGAGTGGTACGAGGCCCAGCGCGCCTTCCGCTTCCCGGTGCACGGACGCGTGCAGTACGGCGCGCTGGCGATGGAGCTGCGCCATGCGCTGGAGCCCTGGCACGTGATGGGCGAGGAGAACGCAGGCGGCGGCACGGTGCGCTTCGTGGACTCCTCCGTCGAGCGCCTGCAGGTCCTCGTGCAGGGCTATGTTCCCGAACGCCACCTGGTGGTCTGCAACGGCCGCCCGCTGCCCATGACGCCCACCGGCGTCTCGCTGGAGGCCGTGGCCGGGGTGCGCTACAAGGCCTGGAAGCTGCCCAGCGGCCTTCACCCGACGCTGCCGGTGGACGCGCCGCTGACCTTCGACCTGATCGACCGCGCCAGCCGGCGGGCGATCGGCGGCTGCGTCTATCACGTCGCCCATCCCGGCGGGCGGAACTATGATACCTTCCCCGTCAACTCCTACGAGGCGCAGGCGCGCCGGCGGGCCAGGTTCATGGAACACGGCCACAGCCCGGGCTTCGTCGACATCCATCCGGAGGAGGTTTGTGGGGAGTTTCCCCTGACGTTGGACCTCAGGAGGCCGCGTGGCGGTCGAAGTTGAAAGCCGAACCCAGGCTGCGCCGCCCGACCTGGGCGTGCCGGCCGCGCGCCGGCTCTCAGAGTGGTTGAAGACCTACCGGCCGCTCCCAGGCATACCGGACGAGCTGCTCGACGTCATGGGCCGGCCACGCGATCACTGGCTGGCCTTCCTGGGCGAGTTCGCCGAGTACACCAGCTTCGAGGCCAAGTCGCGCTTCGAGCTGTCCACGCGGCACATCCGCGACACCGGCGTCACCTATCGCATCTACGGCGAGGACCGCGAGCGGCCCTGGCCGCTGAGCGCCCTGCCGCTGATCCTCGCCAAGAAGGAGTGGGACCATATCGCCGCTGGGGTCGAGCAGCGCGCCAACCTGATCGAGGCGGTGCTGCAGGATATCTACGGCCCGGGGCGGCTGATCGAGGAAGGCGCCTTGCCCGCCGCCGCGCTCACCGGCAGCATCGACTACATCCGGGCTATGAACGGGGTGGCCCCGCCGAGCGGCGCCTATCTGCAGATCTACGCGGCCGACATCGGCCGCGGCCCGGACGGCCGGTGGTGGGTGCTGGAGGACCGCACCCAGGCGCCCTCCGGCGCGGGCTATGCGCTGGAAAACCGGCTGGTGCTCTCGCGCGCCTATCCCGGCATCTACAAGACCATGAACGTCCAGCGGCTGGCGGGCTTTTTCGACGAGTTCCGCAAGGGGCTGACGGCGGCCGCCCAGCGCAGCGAGCCGCGCATCTGCCTGCTGACGCCCGGCCCCCTGAGCCCGACCTATTTCGAACAGGCCAACCTCGCCCGCTACCTGGGCTTCCTGCTGGTGGAGGGCGACGACCTGGTCGCCCGCGACGGCCGGGTCTATGTGCGCACCATCGCCGGCCTGAAGCGCGCCGACGTCATCCTGCGCCGGGTCGACGCCGACTTCATCGACCCGCTGGAGCTGAACAACGATTCCCGACTGGGCACGCCTGGCATGCTCGACGCCATCCGCTCGGGGGGCGTCGCGGTGCTCAACATGCCGGGCTCCGGGGTCATGGAATCCAAGGCGTTGATGGGCTTCATGCCCAACCTCTGCCGCCGGGTGCTGGGCGAGGAGCTGAAGATGCCCAACGTCGCCACCTGGTGGTGCGGCCAGGCGCCCGAGCGCGAGCTCGTCGAGCGCGGCATCGACGGCCTGGTCATCGCGCCCGCCTTCAATGCCGCGCCCGAAGCGGGCGGCGCCTGGCGGCCGTCGCTGCTCGCCGATCTTCCCCCGGACCAGCAGCAGGCGCTGCGCATCCGGATGCGCGACCGGCCGAACGACTTCGTGGGCCAGGAGGTGGTGCGGCTCTCGACCACCCCCATGCTGCGCGACGGCCGGCTGGAGCCGGCCCCCTTCGTCCTGCGGGTCTACGCAGCACGGACCGCGGACGGCTTCAAGGTAATGCCCGGCGGCTTCTGCCGCACCTCCGAGCGGCTCGACGTGCGCGCGATCTATATGGCCGAGGACGCGCACGCGGCCGACGTCTGGGTGCTGGACGACGAGCCGGTGGAAATGGTCACCCTGCTGGCCGACGAGGAGAACGTGAAGGCGCGGCGGATCACCGGCCACCTGCCCAGCCGCGCCGCCGACAACCTCTATTGGCTGGGCCGCTACCTGGAGCGGGCGGAGGCGACGCTGCGGCTGATCCGCAGCATCTGCGCCAGCCTGATGGACACCGAGCTGGCGGTGCTGAGCGGCGGCGGCATCCGCGCGAGCCTCAGGCAGATCCTCATCGACTGGGGCGCCCTGGACGAGGAGGAGTCCAAGGACATGAACGCCCAAGCCGCGGCGCGCGCGGCGCTGACGCGGGTGGACGCCTCCGGCTCGCTGATCAATCTGGTGCGGCACGCGACGCGGGCGGCGGCCAGCATGCGCGAGCGGCTGTCGGCGGAGTTCTGGAGCGTGCTCTCCGGCATCGAGCCGGAGATCCTGGGCGACGGCCCGGACACCGCCTCCGAGGCGGAGACCCTGCAGCGGGTCGAGACGGCGCTGAAGATGCTCTCGGCGCTGGCCGGCCTTGCCATGGAAAACATGAACCGCATCGCCGGTTGGCGCTTCCTGGACATGGGCCGGCGGCTGGAGCGCGGCGTGAACACCTGCCGCCTGGCGCGCGCCTTCGCGGGCGAGAGGGCCGCCGTGGAGGACCTCGACCTCTTGCTCGACCTGACAGACAGCCAGATCACCTACCGCGCGCGCTACCTCTCGGGCCTGGCGCGCACGCCGGTCCGCGACCTGGTGCTGCTCGACCCCTACAATCCCCGCTCCGTGGCCTTCCAGGTGCAGAGCCTGAAGAGCCACCTTTCCGGCCTGCCGGCGCTGCTGGAGGACGGCATGCTGGAGGCGCCGATGCGCGAGGTGCTGCCGCTGGCCGCCGAGCTGGAGACCACGGACGCGGGCGCGTTCGACTCCCAAAGGATGGTGGCCATCGAGCTGAAGCTGCTGCACCTGTCGAACGCCGTCGCCGACCGGTTCTTCCAACAGGGGGCGAAGGCCGCGCCGCCTATGAAGCTGGCCGGGCTCGCGTGATCTACGCCGTCCGCCACCTCACGACCTATCGCTACGACAGCGAGGTCGCCTATGCGCGCTGCGTGCTGCGGCTGACGCCCGCCACCAACGGCGCCCAGACCCTGCTGCAGAGCAGCATCACAGTGGACCCCGCGCCGGCGCGCAAGGCGCTGAAGACCGACGCCTTCGGCAGCCAGGTGGTCGCCATGGTCGTCGAGACGCCGCACGACGAGCTGGTCATCGAGAGCCGCTGCCTGGTCGACGTCCACACGCCGGCGCCGGGGCCGCCCCAGCTGACGGCGCGCTGGGAAGCCGTGCGCGAGGCGGCCCTGCAGAGCCGCCGGCTCGACGCCGCCTCGCCGGCCCTCTACCTCTATCCGACGCGCGCCACGCCGAACGTCGCGGTCATCACCGAACACGCCCGCGCCAGCTTCGCCTCGGGCCGGCCGGTGCTGGAGGCCGCCGCCGAGCTGATGGGCCGGCTGAAGGCCGAGTTCGTCTATGACCCGGACGCCACCGACGTGCGCACCTCGGTGGTCGAGGCTTTCGAGAAGCGCCACGGCGTCTGCCAGGATTTCGCCCACGTCATGATCTGCGGCATGCGCGGCCTGGGCTTGCCGGCGCGCTACGTCAGCGGCTACATCCGCACCATTCCGGCGCCCGGCCAGCCGCGTATGGAGGGGGCCGACGCGACCCACGCCTGGGTCGAGCTCTGGTGCGGCGAGGACCGCGGCTGGGTCGGCCTCGACCCGACCAACAACCTTTTCGGCGGCCAGGACCACATCCTGCTGGCCGCCGGCCGCGACTACCGCGACGTGGCGCCGATCGACGGCGTCCTGCTGGGGGCCGGCCGCCAGACCCTGGACGTCGAGGTCGACGTGAGCGAGCAGCCGCGGGTGCTGGCCGAGGTGGGGGGCGGCTGGAAGCTGACAGGCTGAGCTTCACCTCTCCCGGCGCGCAGCGACTTGTACTAAGCGCGGAGCTTCACCAGCGTGCGGGATGCGTACGCAGCCGCCCTCCATCAACTCTGGCGCTCGGGCGCGACCGCCCCAACACCAGGAGGGCTGGCCTTTGCACATCCGGACCGATTGGGCGACGAGCTCCGCAGAGACCGAAGTCGCCCTGATCGGCGCCGGTCCCTACGGCCTGTCCATCTCCGCGCATCTGTCGGCGCACGCGGTGCCGCACCGCGTTTTCGGGCGGCCGATGGAGAGCTGGCGCGCCTACATGCCCGAGGGCATGCTCCTGAAGTCGGCCAGCGTCGCCGCCAACCTGTCGGATCCGTCGGGCGAGCATACGCTGAAGCAGTTCTGCGCCTTGAACGACGAACCCTATTCGGACTGGTACCTGCCGGCCCCAATCGAGGTGTTCTCCGCCTATGGGGTGTGGTTTCAGGAGCGGCTCGTGCCGCACCTCGACACACGCAGGGTGCGCAACTGCGTGCGCGAAGGCGACGGATATCGTCTCCAACTGGACGGCGGCGGCTCGCTATTTGCGCGGCGCGTAATAGCCTGCGCGGGCCAGCGATACGCCGCGCGGCGGCCGCCGGAGCTTGACGGATTGCCCTCCTCCCGCGTCACTCATAGCAGCGAGCATCGCTCCTTCGAGGCTCTCAAGGGCCTGCGCGTGGCGGTTCTTGGGCGAGGCCAATCGGCGCTGGAGACGGCCGCCCTGCTCAACGAAGGCGGCGCTTTCCCGACTCTCGTGGCCCGCGCCGATAAGATCGTCTGGGCGCAACGTGACGCCGAACGGCCGCTTTACAAACGCCTGCGCTATCCGCGCACCCCGATCGGGCACGGCTGGCGCCACGTCTTCTTCGATCACCCGGCGCGGCCAT
Source organism: uncultured Phenylobacterium sp. (assembly GCA_966434565.1). Classification (GTDB taxonomy): domain Bacteria; phylum Pseudomonadota; class Alphaproteobacteria; order Caulobacterales; family Caulobacteraceae; genus Phenylobacterium. The sequence goes on along the minus strand of CBJNAS010000181.1, from coordinate 1,053 downwards.
TCCACATGCTGCCGTCCTGGATCCGCAAGAATCAGGTCGAGTCGGTGCTCGGGCCGTTCGGGTCGGACTGGCTGAAAAGCCGGGTCGAGGGCGTCATGCCCATCCTGATGGGACACCAGCTGCGCGGGGCGCTCACGCACGGCGACGAGATCACGCTGCAGCTGTACTCCGTCGACGGCCCACGCGAAGTCATCGTTGACCACGTCATCGCGGCGACCGGGTACAGGCAAAGCCCAGACGCCTTCCCCTTCCTTGCGCCGGAACTGAGGCGCGGGCTCGCCTGGGAGCACGGCGCACCCAAGCTTTCGCGGCGGTTTGAGTCCAGTTCGCCGGGCCTCTATTTCGCCGGTCCGTGTTCCGCCTATAGTTTCGGTCCAGTCATGCGCTTCGTGGCCGGCGTGCACCACACGGCGCCCGCGCTCGCGGGCTGGCTGGCGGCGGACGTTCGGCGCGCTGAACGCAGAGAGCGCGCGCGCATGACGAAGGCGAGGCTTTCAAGCGCGCCGCTCGAGGAGTGAGGGCGGGAGAGTGAGGGCCGAAAACGTTCAGGCCGCCGCGGCGAGGTCGGTTCCTGCCTTCATCGCCGGATGGCCAGCCGCTGGGTCATGCCCGGATGATACCGGCAGTAGACGTTCACCACGCCCGGCCGCCGGATCGTCATCCGCGCCCGGGCCTTGGGCGGCAGGTCGAAATCGAAGCCGCCGTCCCGCGCCGTGGCCGTGTGGCGAAACAGATCCTGGTTCACCCATTCGACCGTGTCGCCCACCCGCAGGGCGGCGGGCGGCGGGCCGAAGGCCAGGTGGTCGATGACGATGGTGACGGTCCGGGCGGCCGCCGGCGGCGCGCCCGCCAGCGCCGCCGCCCGTACGAGCCCCACACCGCGCCGCACACCCGGGCGTGGCCGCGCCTCGGGACCGTTCACTTGCCCTTCGCCGCCAGCTGTTCTGCGTGATGCTGGTGCTCCTGGAAGAGCTTCAGGCCGGTCTGCAGCAGGCTCTTCAGCTCCGTGCTCTGCGCATCCGGGATGAGCGTCGTCTCCAGCGCGCCGTTGAC